>JAJHPN010000018.1 GCA_020890855.1 Candidatus Contendibacter sp.
GCGGCTTCCAGCGCCTGAAGTTCCTGGAACAGCCGATCGTATTCCGCATCGGGAATATCCGGGGCGTCCAGGACGTAATAGCGGTAGTCGTGCCGATGCAACTGCTCACGCAACCTGGCGGCGCGGGCCAGGACATCGCCGGCAACGGTCACTGCGCCCCCTCAGGACGGCTGCGCCCACGCTCGCAACCGCCGCTCCAGATCAGCGATCTCGTTGCGCAGATGCAGGAACGCCTGATGGGTCATTCGCTTACGGCGATCGTCGCAAATGATCCCGCCCAGTTTCCGGGCCAGTTGATCGGCAGTCAGCGCCAGCAAATCCAGCGCTTTCATTTCTGGCAACGGGCCGGGCAGAGTCATGAACAGCAGCAGACCCGGCGTGGTCAGGTTTTCCAGCGCCCCTTGCACAAAGGTCCCTGGTTCACGCAGGTGCGCCATGCTGAAAACCGGCGCGTCATCGGTGGAGACCTCACCATCGGGCAGGCGCTCGAACAGGCCGGAAGCGCCCAGCCGGAAACCGGATTCCTCGACCGCCGCCGCAATGTCCGATCCTTGGAAAGATTGACCCAGTGGGGCCATCACCGTCAGCGCCACGGTCATTTTCGGCGGGGTTGACAGAGAGGGTTCCCGACGGGCGGGGCGCGGCGACTCCGGCGCGGCGGACGCCGCTTCGGAAGATGAAGCATCCACATGGCGGCGGACCGGGCCAAGCTCCACATCAATCAGCACCTTGTCCGCCAGATGATGATCCGGCGTCATGCGGCTTAAATCCCGAAAATCCTGAATGTTCAGGATCGGATCGGAAATTGGCTCTTCTCTGCCGCTCATCGCCGGTTGGTTATCCAACGCGGGATGACGCCGGCGCTTGCGGAAGCCTTCCTGGATGCGGGCGCGGCTGCTCCACAGATAGATCAGCGCCACCACGACGGCGCCAATGCCGGCCAGCAGCCATTGCAATTGTGTCTTGTCCATTTCCATCATCAATCAAAAACCCCGGATTGCGCCGTAATGGCGTTGCCAGAATATCACCCCCGTCGCCACCGCGCCGGAGGATAAATGCCACTGTTTATACTGAAATCGTTGCTGTTTCACAAATCCCGCCTGTCATGCTGACGTTCAAGCTGGACTGACGACCGGCAACGGTCAAGCCGCAGCCCATCGGGCGGCCTCCTCGACATCGACCGCGACCAGTCGCGAGACGCCGGGTTCCTGCATAGTCACGCCAGCCAGATGCTGGGCAATCGCCATGGTCCCCTTGTTGTGGGTAATAAAGATGAACTGCACCGTGGCCGACATCGCGCTGACTAGCGTCCCGAACCGACCGACATTCGCCTCATCCAGTGGCGCGTCCACCTCGTCCAGCAGGCAGAATGGCGCGGGGTTAAGCTGAAAAATGGCAAACACCAGCGCCACTGCGGTCAGCGCCTTCTCCCCGCCAGACAGCAGGCTGATTGACCCGATCCGCTTGCCGGGAGGTTTGGCCATGATCGCCACGCCAGCGTCCAGAGTATCTTCGCCGATCAGTTCCAGACTGGCCTGCCCGCCGCCGAACAATCGGGGAAACAGATCCTGCAAACCGGCGTTGACCTGATCAAAGGTCTCGCGGAACCGGGCGCGCGTCTCACGATCCATCTTGCGGATGGCGGTTTCCAAAGTCGCCAGCGCCTCCAGCAGGTCGGCATTCTGGGCGTCGAGATACTGCTGACGCTCAGCCAGTTGCGCAAATTCCTCAATCGCCGCCAGATTGATGGGACCCAATCGCTGAATGCGCCGCTCCACCTGCTCCAGTCGCGTCAGCCAGTCGGTTTCGACCGCAATCTCCGGCAAGGTTGGCAACACGGTTTCCGGGTCAGCGTCGAGTTCGCGCAGTGCGTCGATCAGGTTCTGCTGGCGCACCCGCGCCTCGCCCAAGGCCAACCGCTGTTCCTCGATCTGCCGGCGCTGAACCTCTGCTTGCCGTTCACAACGGCTGCGCGCTTGTTCACTGGCATCCAGTTCCGCATCCTGA
>JAJHPN010000168.1 GCA_020890855.1 Candidatus Contendibacter sp.
AAATCGGCAAACACGTTGCCGCTGCTTTCATACACAGGGATGGTCTCTTTCATGGCAATGTCCTCCTCGCCTGGCCTACCCAGTCTTGGTAATGGCTTTCGGCGCGTTTGAGCCGCTCATCAATCAAATCCAGATCGCGCTTCGGCGTCGCCATGCCCTTCTTGGACTTCTTCTGAAAAACATGCAGCACATAGACGGCCAATGGAAACTTTACGGTGTAAACAGCGCGGTAGGTGTCGCCGTCATTGTCTTCCACGATTTCCAAGACACTCGCCCCGCCAAAGCCTTTCAATGGCTTGGCGTTGGGGTGCTTCCCGCCGCGCTGGGAAAAGTCGAGCGCGTAACCGATCTCGCGCATCACCTCGTCTGGACATTCCTTGAGGTCGTCGCGGCGGCGGCCAATCCAGAACAGGGGCTTTTCATCCGTCATATGCTATATATGGCATATTTTAACGCCAGCGCCAAGCCCTGTCTTCAGTTGTCTCCTGCATGGGCTGACCGTGCCAGAAATCAAGAGTTTTGACACAAGTTTCCATCCCTGATAAATCAACGGCTTGTTTGTGCCATAAATCATGGACAAAAAGGCCATGAATCTCGGTTATGCACGGGTCTCCACGGAAGACCAAAACCCCGATTTGCAGCTTGCCGCCTTGAAGCAGGCGGGATGCACGCGCCTGTTCACGGACAAGGCCACGGGGGCGCACGTCAAGCGGCCTGAACTGACCAAGTGCCTCAAGGCGCTCGCCAAGGATGATACGCTCGTTGTTTGGAAGCTCGACCGGCTGGGCCGTTCGCTGCGGGACTTGATTGGCCTGTTGGACGATCTGAAAGCGCGGGGTGTGGCCTTCCGCTCGCTCACGGAAGCGATTGACACCGCGACGCCCACAGGCCGGGCGATGTGGCAAATGGTGGGAATCCTGGCGGAACTCGAACGGTCGCTGATTCAGGAACGCACCAAGGCGGGCCGCTTGGCGGCGGTCGCCCGTGGGGTGAAGATGGGCCGTAAGCCCAAACTATCGCCGCAACAGATCGCCCATGCCCATAAACTTATCGAGCAGGGCGAGCATCACGACATCGTTGCGCAATCGCTCAACGTATCGCGGCGGACGCTGTATCGGGCGTTGCAGGGCTAACAGTTACCATGCTTTACCGCACTAGCCCCGTGCATGGAATGTGGTTTGAGGGATAGCTTTATTTTGAAATAGGGGTGTTGTTTTTTTCTAACTCGTTGACTGACAGACCCAAAGAGAGGATTTCCAAAATATACACCTGCAAGGTGCAAAAAATCGCGTCTTTTAGGGTGTCTACTAATAGTTCGTCGGCGCTTCGCGCCGACGAACGGGGCTTGAGTTTTCACATGCGGATCGTCATTGACACCAACATATTCTGCGAGGACTACTATCTTCGCGGATCGAATTTTCGAGTGCTGCTTGATGGCTTGAACTCACTGCCTGGAACACTCTTGATTCCCGAGGTGGTCGTCGACGAGGTAGTTAATCGGTATCGCGAGGATTTGTTGGAGGTCACATCAAAAGAACGGGAAGTTAGAAACTCATTGAGTCGAATGCTCTCCAATCCAGGTTCCACACCCCCACTAAATGTCGACGTTGTTGCCCAGGTGAATGCCTACCGAGAGTACCTGGTGGCCGTGATTGAAAAACATGGGAAAGTGCTGCCTTACCCGCAGACTCCCCACAAGAAGATCGTCGAACGCGACTTGGCGAGGAAGAAGCCTTTCAAACGAGACGGCTCGGGCTATCGAGACCTGCTCATTTGGGAAACTATCAAGAGCCAAATGCTGTGGGGCACTGAGCGAGTAATTTTCCTTACCAATAATCCAAAGGACTTCGGAGAGGGGCCGCTCGTCGATGCAGAATTGCAGCCCGAAATTCTGAATCCTGCCCACCTTCAGTTGATTCGTAGCCTTCGGGAGTTCAATGAATCATTTGTCACTCCCCGGCTCCGCATGATCGAGGGGGCTAAGGCTGAGGCATTTGCCGGCTCATCATCCGATGTTGATCTTGCCGCATGGTTGCGATCCAATCTGATTGACATTCTGTACTTTGAAGAGTCTCTTGGGCTTCTAGTCGCAGGATTCCCCGATAGGGCAGGTAGCGTTAGGCCGTCTGAACTTGTAGCGTTCCATGACCTTAAGGTCGTCAGTGCCCGGCAACTGGAATCCGAGGAGACATTGGTACGTATCAGTGTCGACGTTGAGTTGGAATTTTCCGTCGACGTTGACTGGGATGACTTCGTGAACCACCCGGAGATAAGAGATTGGGCCGGTGAAGACTCCGAACCATTTTCTTCGTCATCGTCTCATCACGTTACGCGACTTCGTGTTGTGCTCGATTTGGTGATCTCCTCTTCGACCCATAGCGTCGATTCACACGACCTTGTCTCCCTCGAAAGTGAATATGGTGACGTTGAGTTTACTTAGTCGGTACCCGCCGCCGCCCCCAACCCGGCAGCGGATTCCGCTTCCCCGCGTTCGTCTTGCAGAAAAACCCTTAAATACCTGTCAAGTATTCTTTAGCGGTTTGTTCAGAAACCAATGGCAGAAAGGGGATGCATTATCTTTCCCTTCCTCTCCGTATGTCTCCCATGAAACTCCCTCTTCTCTCCCTCGCCGCGTTGTCCTTTGCAAGTCTGTCCGCCGCTCCGGCTCTGGCCGACACAGTGACCACGCCGATAGATTTGGGGACGCTTGGAGGTTCATCCTGGGCCACCGGTGCTTCCGACACTGGTTCAGTAGTAGCAGGAACTTCCCTCAACGGAAGCGGCAAGAGCCGTGTTTTTCTCTGGTCTCAACCAACAGGCATGGCTGATCTCGGCACCCTTGGAGGATCGGTTGCGAGCGCTACAGGAATGTCTGGAGACGGCTCCACTATAGTGGGGAGTTCTAACCTCAACGGCGACAGCGCTTTCCATGCCTTCCGCTGGACGCAAGCTACCGGCATGGCTGATCTCGGCTCATTAGGAGGAACGGGTTCGGTAGCCCATAGATCTTCTGCCAATGGCTCCGTTGTCGTTGGGTGGTCTTACATAGCTGGCAACAGTTATTATCGAGCTTTCCACTGGACGCAAGCTACTGGCATGGTCGCCCTCGGTACCCTCGGCGGAACAAGGTCGTCTGCCGCTGGCGTCTCTGGCGATGGTTCCATCATAGCGGGCTATTCACAAATTTCCGGCGACAGCGCCTGGCATGCCTTCCGCTGGACGCAAACTACCGGCATGGCCGATCTCGGCACCCTCGGAGGGATAAATTCCAATGCCTATGGAGTCAGCGCCGATGGCTCTGCCATAGTTGGCAAAGCACAGATTTCTGGCAGTAACGCGTATCACGCCTTTCGCTGGACGCAAGCAGTGGGAATGCAAGATATCGGCACCCTCGGCGGAAGTAACTCAGAGACTTCGTATTGGGGTAATCCTGTTTCTGGCGATGGTTCGGTTATAGTCGGTCGTTCTCAGATACTTGGTAACGCCACTTACCATGCCTTTCGTTGGACACAGAATACCGGCATGGAGGATTTGAATACGTTGCTTTCCGATGCTGGCGTCAACATGACTAGCATTACGCTTACCTATGCGTATGGCATTTCCTCCAACGGCCAATACATCGTGGGACAGGGCGATTTCCCCGGCGCGACGCAACGGGCTTTTCTCGTCTGTTACGATCTTAACAATGGGTGCATCGGCCTGACCACGGGCGAGGCACAAGCGGATTCCGCGCAAACGCTGGCCGACGACCGCCGCGCCACGATGACGCGCAGCCGCGCCACCGCCAACGAGCTTCTGGGCATGACCCGCCCGATGAGCGATACCGCCTATGTCACCGCTGGCGGCCTGTTCGGCAGCGCCGTCGGCTACGCCGCCGGGCAAGCCTCAAGACGCGGATTCACGGTGCTGGGCGGCCTCGGCTGGGGTGCTCAGGATTACGGCAGCGGGATTGAACAGGACAACGCCCTCACACTCGCCGCCGCCTTGCGCTACACCCTCGATAAGCCCTTCTTCGGCGGGCGCGTAGCGTTCAGCCCCTATGTCGAGCTGGGTGGCTGGGCGACGCCGGAAGAAACGCTAACCCTGACGCGCGGCTACGCCAACGGCGCGGGCTTCAGCACCGGACGCGGCAGCGCCGACGCCTCCTCCTTCGCGGGCTATGCACGGGGCGGCTTCATCTGGGACGCAACTGCTTCGGACAGGCTGACCAGCTATGGCGAGATCGGGCGGCAATACTTAAGCATTGAGTCCTATATCGAAGCTCCTGGCCTTGCCAATCCCTTTCCGGCCTCGGTGGACGGCGGCACGCTGTTCATGAACGTCGCCAAGGTGGGCGCGTCATGGACGCATGAAACCAACCACCTTCTATCCCTCCCAAACGGAAAGCCTTTGCCAATCAGCCTTACGCTGGCGGGGGCTGCCGTTCATTCCTTCTCGCCCCATACCGCCCTGACCGCCTCGCTGGCGGCGGCGGGAACCGTGAGGACAAATTCGCCCTCCGAAACCTGGGGTGAGTTCGGCGGTCGGCTCTCAGCGCGGTTCACGCAAAATCTGTCCATCGGCCTCGACCTTTCCGGCACCGCCGGAGCCGATCCTATCGGCACCTCACTCCACGGCGGCGCTTCGCTCGCTTATGCGTTTTAACCCCGCCCTGTTGGCGATTTTCCTTTCCCGCCGCTATGCCTCGCGCTAGGTTAGCGGTGCGGTACAGGCTGGGAAGCCGATGACCGCCCGAAGTGATGACGAAAGCCGCCCTGAGCCACACTCAAGGCGGCTTTTTTCTTGGGCAAGACCGCGCCTGCCGCCGCCGGATAAACCGCTACAGGCGCAATCCGGGCATGGCTCGCCTGTAACGGGGAGCGGGTGATTTCGGCTTTTCGGTGAGGGCTTCGGCGATGGCTTGCCAAAGCAGGGAAGGCGGGAAAGGACAGGACGGCGGATCGGGAGGCGGTCGCGGCGGCGGGTGCCAAACCGGCAACGGCGGCCCGGCTCGCTGTTGGATCGCGGGCGGCGCTCGGGCGGTCAGAACAGCGGCGGCGCGGTAGGTCGCGCTCCGGCGCTGGCCTCCCGCTGCGCTCCGGCTTCCGCGTGGGCCGTCGCGGAAACCGCTTATCGTTCCCGCTCTCGGCCTCGTTCCTCGCGCTCGCGTTCAAACCGCTGCACCATGCGCATCAGGTATTCATCGCCGCCCTCGCGCAAGCGTGCCAGCTCTGCGGGCGGCAACACCCGAAGATCGGCGGCGTTCAGGTCGTCGCCACGTTTCACGCTCTGGCTGATGTTCCGCAAGGCGCGTTCCCGCGCCGCCCGTTCCTGCAACCGCTGCAAAGCGGACTTTTGAGCGCGGGCCGGCTCTGGCTTGGGAACACGCGGCGCGGCGCTACCGCCGTCGAATAGACTGGCGAAGCTTTCGGCGATGCCCTCGATGACCCTTTCCGCCTGGTGCGCCACACCATCGAGCGCCTTTCCTGCAAACGCGCTCACGCTGCTTTCGAGGCCGTTTTCCCGGTCGAACACGCGAAACCTGCCGCTTTCTTCCCTCGCGGCGCGGGTGTCCTCCTCGCGCTCGGCGTGCTCGCAGGCCGGCTCCGGCGCGGCGCTGAGGTCTTCGGTTCTGTCTACCTCGTTGCGGGCGGGCTGGGGTGTCGGTTCCTTGGCCTGCGCCTCCTGCCCTTCCCGTTCCGGCTCGCGGGCCTCCCTGTCTTTCTGGATCGCCGCCGCTGCTAGCCGATCCTCCCACGCCTCGCGTTCGCGGTCGGTCTCCCGCCCCTGCAACCGTTCGTGAGCCTGTTCGACGCTCGGAATCTGCTCGCGGTCCAGGTCGGCCAGCTTGCCGCGTACTGCTTTCGCTCGCACATCCAGCGTCCGGGTCAGAACATGGAATTGCCCGTGTTCGTCCACCACCCCGAACGGCTGCCGCTCGCTATCCCCAATCGCCAGCATCAGGTGCTGTTCTTCCAGGGCCGTGCAAAACGCCGCGCCGTTGTCGCTGCGCTGCCACGCGTCGCGGATGGCGGCTTTCGCGTCCCGCACGTCCGCCACGTCGCGCAGCGTCCGTTCGGCCTGCTGCCACTCCTCGCGCAGCAACCGTTCCTGCTCCGGCTCGTGCGCCGGCGCGAGTTTCCGCAACCCGAATTCCTGTTCCAGCGTCCGCGCCACTTCCGCCCGCCGCATCCCGTCGAACGGGATTTCGATCATCCGCCCGCGCTCTCGATCCACCAGCGACCACACGACGTGATAATGTTTTTCGCCCTGCAATTGGTGTTCAACCACGACGCGGGCCTGGTCGCCTAAATGCAGGCGGCGTTCCACGGCCTCGAAGCTCTGTTGCCATTGCGCCGCCGTCAAGGTCTCGCCTTCGTCCAGCCGCAGCCAGCAATGATAAAAGGGCTTCTCGCCCTTCGTCTGCATCGCTTCGAGTTCGATGCAGTTCAGGGCATTTTTCAAATTTCCCGTATCCGCAAAACCGCGCATTTCCAACAGTTCGGCGCGTTCGTTTTTTTCCTGGTTCAACAAATAAGCCGCCAACTGTCCGCCATTGCCGCGTTTGTTCGCGCCGATAATCATGCCCGCCCCGCCGCGCGTAATAATTCGCTGACCGCGATGCTGAGTTCTTCCGCCATTCGCGCCAGTAAAATCCGGTCGGGGTCTTTTCCCATATTCGCCGCGTGCGCGATTTGATTCACGTTGCTGCCGATTTTATTCAACTCGGCCACCGCTTTTCCGAAGTGCTCCATCTCCACCGGCGGGCGGCGTTGCGAACGCGGGCCTTGGTCGCCAAGAGCGCAAGCCCGCAAATAAGCCGCCGTGCTTAATCCCGCCGCGCGGGCGCGGTTTTCGATAGCGGCGTATTCGTCCGGCGTGACTGCCGCCCGCACGCCTTTTTGCCGTTGCCGCTGTTGGCTGCCGTGGTGGGCTTTCGGGTTTTGCTCGTCCAGATCGCTCTCCGCTTTCTTCGCCATCTCTGAACCTCGCGGGCTGGGTGGCTTTCCGCGCCGTTCGGCGCGGGCTTGCGCCGCGCGGGGAGCGCGGCGTTTCGGGGGTGCACGGGGGGATAGCCCCCTGCCAAGTGGCCGCCTGCCCGCGCAGCGGGCGGCGGTGGCGTGGAACACGCCTACCACTTGCATTCTGTTCTGTGGCGGGAGTGTGGGCCGATTCGGGGGTAAGGCGCAAGCTCTTCCTGCTTCGCTCCCCGCCCCTGCGGACCGGGGGATTCCGCAAGCTTCGTTACAGTTGCATAATGAACAAATTCGGCGTTCGCGCCCCTGCGGGCGCTCACCCATTGTTTCCTGGGTGGGGGTCTCATTGCCGACCCCCACGCCCCCGCTAGGATATTTGAACCGAAATGATGGGCGAGTCGCTCGGCTTAAAACAAGGGCCGGTTTTTAATGCGCTGGACTGGAATTTTTATGAAATTTCTTATGGCGTTTTTTTCGAGGTCGCGGCCTGACTCAAGGCAAGGGGTCATTCATGAGTCATGACACTCAAATCGCTGAAGAGGCTGGAAGAGTCTTCGCGATGGCGCTGCCGTTTATGCCCTTTTGGTATTTGCTGGGTTCCACGGGATTGCAAGAAACTAATCTGGCGTGGTTCATCGCGGTGCTAATTGTGTTGGGCGTTGAATGCGGCATCATGATCATGGACTGGTTCAAGCCGAAAAGAACGTCCTTCGATATTCCGAACGGTTGGTTCGACCGATTGGCTCATGCGGTGGCCCGCGCCGGACTGATCGTTTACCTCGTGGTGGCGGTCTTGCGGGCGGACTCCGGTTATTTGGCGCTGCTCAAAACTTCGGTCGCTCATCTCAACTTTTCTTCCTCCGCCGTCTGGGTGCCTGGTTTAGTCGGGGCGCTGCAGCCCTTTTAAGGTGTAAAAATATAAAATTAAAAATCAATATGTTGAGTATAGTCACGTGCTATTATAAGATGAGTTAGCCTGCATTCGCCGTGATGAGCTTCGGAGGAATTCCTTTGAGGAGTTT
>JAJHPN010000074.1 GCA_020890855.1 Candidatus Contendibacter sp.
CGCCGCGACCGCTGGGCGGATCGGACGGTCGGAACCGTTTCCCAACGCCCACCGCCGCCACCGCCGCCCGATGATGAAGAAGGCGGGTTTGCAGAAGCGCCACCGCAGCACTATCGTTAAAAAAACAGCGCATTGTTGAACAATAACGCCAATACTCATTGTGAACGATTCCTGACTTTCCCGGTGACGCAATGTCTTCAACCACTCTTGCCAGCGGCGATGGCACTGAAATTATTATTGCCGCTTCCTCCAAACTGCGGGTTCAATTTGAAGCGATTGAATTACGGGTGATGTCTGGCGCCGATGCGGGTCTGGAAATCAACCTGGGACTGCCAACCGTGCGGATCGGTTCGGCTCCAGACAATGACATGGTGCTAACCGACCGGGCCGTGTCCCGCCGTCACGCTGAAATCCGCATGACCCCGGACGGGCTGTTACTGCGCGATCTGGGTTCCACCAATGGCACTTTTATCAACAATGTCCGGATTACCGAGGCTTATATCCCCGAACTGGCTGAATGCCGGCTGGGCTATTCGCAATTGCTCATCCGCCGGCATACCGAAGAGCGCAAGGTCGCTGTGCCCTTTCAGGATCGCCTGGGTGAGCTGGTCGGATCGAGCAAGCCGATGCGGGAATTGTATGGCCTGATCCGGGCGGTGGCGCCGACTCCGGCCACCGTGCATTTGCATGGCGAATCCGGCGCTGGCAAGGAACTGGCGGCCCGCACCCTGCACGCGTTTTCTGGACGGTCAGGACCCTTCGTGGTGTTCGACGCCTCGGTCTCCGATCCGGAGATGGTGCGTAACGACCTGTTCGGCCACATCAAGGGCGCGTTCACCGGCGCGACTGGCTCGCGGGAGGGCGCATTTCGCCAGGCGCACACCGGCACCCTGTTCATCGACGAGATCGGCGAATTGCCGCTGGATTTGCAACCGCGTCTGCTGCGGGTGTTGGAGACCCGTGAAGTGACGCCCATTGGGGCTGACAAGCCGATCCGGGTCGATGTGCGGGTCATCACCGCAACTCATCGTGATCTGGAGGCAATGATTCAAACGGGCGCGTTCCGGGCCGACTTATTTTACCGGTTGTCGGTTGTCCCCATCGAACTGCCGGCGCTGCGCGAGATGCCGGAAGATATTCCACTGATCACCCGCTGTCTGTGCCAACGCCTGCAATTGAACTGTCGGCTGTCGACAGCGGCCATGACCGCGCTGCAAAACTACTCATGGCCAGGCAATGTGCGGGAATTGCGCAATGTGCTGGAGCGGGCGGCCGTGTTGTGCGGCGAGCGGGAAATCCAGCCGGAAGATTTGCGGTTATCCAGGGACGCCCGATGGTCCAGAGACGCCACATCGTTACCCATGCCGGCCGCTCCGTCTCAGCCGGCTATTGCCGCCGAACCGGTGCCAACGGCCAAATCTGGTGCGGCGGACGCCCGGACCCATCTCAAGGACATGGAGCGACAACTGATCCTGGACGCCCTGATCCACAATCAGTACAACAAGGCGGCGGTAGCGCGGGAACTCGGCATTCCCTTGTCCACCCTGAAACGCCGCCTTAAGGATTACCGGATTAGCGATGAGGAGTAGTTTTTATACCGTTAGGAGTTACCCAGTTGCCTACGGATTGGATTCATGCCGCTTTTGTACGCTATCCGTAGGCAACATAACTCCTCCTGTTAAAGAAAATTATCTTGTTTTTGGTGATGGCGTTCCGATCTGGCAGAGTGGATTGGAATACCTGTTGCGGCCGAATTAACGTGCTGATTTGTCTCCAGCGCCCAAGCAACATGCTCCCGTACCAGCGCCGATGCGTGCGCCTGCCGCACTTGCAAGGCGGCGATCACCGCTGGCGAATGCGGCGCATTGCCGAGAGCGACCGCGATATTCCGCAGCCAGCGTTCATGCCCAATCCGGCGGATGGCGCTGCCTTCAGTGCGCCGCAGAAACTCCGCCTCGTCCCAGCCAAACAGATCCACCAGACCCGGCGCATCCAGCCCGTGCCGGACCCGGAAATCCGGTTCCGCCGTCACCTGCGCAAAGCGATTCCACGGACAAACCAGTTGGCAATCATCACAACCGTAAATCCGGTTGCCCAATGATCGACGCAACTCCAGCGGAATCGGCCCATGCAGTTCAATGGTCAGATAGGAAAGACAGCGGCGGGCGTCTACCCGGTACGGGGCGACAATGGCGCGGGTCGGACATGCATCCAGACACGCCACGCAACGCCCGCAATGGGCCAATCCGGGTGCATCCGCTGGCAGCGGCAAATCAACGTAGATCTCGCCGAGGAAGAACCACGATCCGGCTTGTCGGTTCAGCAGATTGCTGTGCTTGCCAATCCAGCCCAGCCCCGCCCGCTCGGCCAGCGCTTTTTCCAGCACCGGAGCACTGTCCGTGAAGACCCGGCAGCCAAACGGGCCAATGGCGGCGGCAATCCGATCCGCCAGCCGTTGCAGCCGGTTTCGCAACACCTTGTGATAATCCCGGCCCAGCGCATAGCGGGAGAGATAGCCCAGTTCAGGATCGGGCAGCACCCGCCACGGATCAGCGGCAGCCGGCGGCAGATAATCCAGCCGCGCCGTGATCGCTCGCACCGTGCCGGGAACCAGTTCCGCCGGGCGGCTGCGCTTGACCCCGTGCCGGGCCATGTAATCCATAGCCCCGTGAAAGCCCGCCGCCAGCCAGTCCAGCAACCACGCCTCATGTTCCCGCAGGTCGATGTCGGCAATCCCGATCTGCTGAAATCCCAGTTCCCGGCCCCAGATTTTGATAGCGGCAGCCAGTTCGGCCAGTTCGGCAATGGACAAGGCAACGGTCATGGCAGCGACTAGAATTAGAGGAGAAGACGAGCGTATTGTGCCTCTAATATCCTTAACGTGCGGCCAAGGAGTTTTCTCATGCGCGAACTGCCTGTTGAACTGTACCGCGCCGCCCAGGTGCGGGAGTTGGATCGGATCGCCATTCAGGAGCGCGGCATTCCCGGCTACACCTTGATGAGTCGGGCCGGCGCGGCGGCGTTTAACCTGCTGCGCGAACGTTGGCCGGATGCCCGCCGGATCGGGGTGATCTGCGGCGGCGGCAACAATGCCGGCGATGGTTATGTGGCAGCGCGACTGGCGCGGCAGGCGGGACTGGAGGCGCGCATTCTGACTTTGGTCGATCCCGCCCAGCTTGGCGGCGACGCCCAGATCGCCTGGCGGGACGCCTGCGTCGCCGAAGTGCCCATCGCGCCCTTTGCCGCCAGTGGACTGGCTGACGCTGATCTGCTGGTGGACGCTATGCTGGGCACGGGCCTGGAGCGGGAGGTCAGTGGTCACTGGCGGGAAGCGATTAGCGCGATGAACGCCCATTCCGCCGAAATTCTTGCCCTCGATATTCCGACTGGCCTGCACGCTGACACCGGGGCGATCCTCGGCGCGGCGATTCATGCCGCGGCGACGATGACCTTTATTGGCCTCAAGCAGGGACTATTCACCGGGCAAGGACCGGCCTGTTGCGGGGAAGTGCGATTTGCCGATCTGGGCGTTCCGCCCGACATTTATCCGGCGATTCATCCGGCCTGTTGGCGCTATGCCGGTGAAGACTTGTCGGAACTGCTGCCACGCCGTTCGCGTAGCGCCCACAAGGGTCATTTCGGCCATGTGCTGGTGGTCGGCGGCGACCAAGGTTTGGCCGGCGCGGCGCGGATGACTGCCGAGGCCGCTGCCCGTTGTGGCGCGGGATTGATCAGTGTGGCCACTCGCGCTGTTCATGCCGGATTGCAGGCGGCGGTCCGCCCGGAACTGATGTTCCACGGGATCGAAGTGGTCGAAGAACTGACGCCGCTGTTGGACCGGGCGACGGTGATCGCGATTGGGCCGGGATTGGGACGCAGCGACTGGGGCCGAACCATGCTGAACGCCGTATTCGCCAGCGATAAGCCGCTGGTGGTGGATGCCGATGGCCTGAATTTGCTGGCGATTGAACCCGGCTACCGCGATTCGTGGATTCTGACCCCGCATCCCGGCGAAACCGCCCGCTTGCTGAAAATGACGCCGACCCAGGTCGAAGCTGATCGATTTGCGGCGGTTGAGGAAGTGGCCCTGCGTTATGGCGGAGTCGCGGTGTTGAAAGGGGCCGGGTCGCTGATCGCCAGCCGGATCGACGGGCAGGTGGCGCTGAATACTACCGGCAATCCAGGCATGGCCAGTGGCGGGATGGGCGATGTGCTGACCGGGGTGATCGCCGCGTTGGTCGCCCAAGGGTTGCCGCTGTTCGCTGCGGCTAAAGCGGGCGTTTATTTACACGGACTGGCGGGGGATCAAGCGGCGTTGGCCGGCGGCGAGCGCGGGTTGCTGGCGACTGACCTGCTGCCATTCTTGCGGCAGGCGGTCAATGGTATTTCGGCAACAGCCTGAACGGAGGAAAAGTTGATGCTGGAGCTGGTTCTCGATTCCGTCGCCGCCGCCGAGGCGCTGGGCGCGGATCTGGCGCAGGCGCTGCTGCCCGGCAGCGTGATTTATCTGCGCGGCGAACTGGGGGCAGGGAAAACCACGCTGGCGCGGGGTCTGCTGCACGGTCTCGGTCATCGCGGTACGGTCAAAAGTCCCACCTACACCCTGGTCGAACCGTATCAAATCGCCGATCAATGGCTGTTTCACTGGGATTTGTATCGGTTAGCCGATCCGGAGGAACTGGAGTTTCTCGGCTTGCGGGATCAGCTCGACGGCGCGGCGATCCTGCTGATCGAATGGCCGGAGCGCGGTTGGGGCGAACTGCCGGCGGCGGATCTGGACATTACGCTGGACTACGCCGGCGCCGGTCGGAGCGGCCGGCTGGACGCGCATTCCGCCGCCGGCGCAGCGGTGCTGGCGACGCTGGATTATCCCTGTTCCGCCAGCGCCGCCGCCCGGAACAGCGCCCGGCCCTTGCTCATGGTCTCTTCCCATTCGCTGGCCGGGACCGAATCGGCGACGATGCCAGCCCCGACCTGAACGTGCAGCATCCCGTCCTTGATGACCGCCGTGCGAATCGCAATCGCCGTGTCCATGTTCCCCGACCACGACAGATAACCGACTGCGCCCGCGTAAATCCCGCGCTTGACCGGCTCCACCTCATCAATGATCTCCATCGCCCGGATTTTCGGCGCACCGCTGACTGTGCCCGCCGGGAAGGTCGCCCGCAACGCATCCAACGCGGTCAGGCCGGGTCGCAGCCGCCCGGTGACGTTGGAGACGATGTGCATGACATGGGAATACCGCTCGATCACCATCTTTTCAGTCAGGCGGACACTGCCGATTTCGCTGACCCGGCCTACGTCGTTGCGACCCAAATCAATCAGCATCAGATGCTCGGCCAGTTCCTTCGGATCGGCCAATAATTCAGCCTCCAGCGCCTGATCCTGCGCCTCGGTCGCGCCGCGCTGGCGGGTGCCGGCAATCGGACGCACCGTCAGCAATCCATCTTCCAGCCGCACCAGAATTTCCGGTGAGGAACCGACAATATGGAAGTCGCCCAAGTGCAGAAAATACATATATGGCGAGGGATTCAGGCCACGCAGCGCCCGGTACAAATCCAGCGGCGCGGCCCGGAATGGCGCGGACAGGCGCTGCGACGGCACCACCTGCATACAGTCGCCGGCCAGAATGTAGTCCTTGATCCGCTCAACTGCCGCTTCAAAACCGGCCTGGGTGAAACCGGACACTCATCAATGATCTCCATCGCCCGGATTTTCGGCGCACCGCTGACTGTGCCCGCCGGGAAGGTCGCCCGCAACGCATCCAACGCGGTCAGGCCGGGTCGCAGCCGCCCGGTGACGTTGGAGACGATGTGCATGACATGGGAATACCGCTCGATCACCATCTTTTCAGTCAGGCGGACACTGCCGATTTCGCTGACCCGGCCTACGTCGTTGCGACCCAAATCAATCAGCATCAGATGCTCGGCCAGTTCCTTCGGATCGGCCAATAATTCAGCCTCCAGCGCCTGATCCTGCGCCTCGGTCGCGCCGCGCTGGCGGGTGCCGGCAATCGGACGCACCGTCAGCAATCCATCTTCCAGCCGCACCAGAATTTCCGGTGAGGAACCGACAATATGGAAGTCGCCCAAGTGCAGAAAATACATATATGGCGAGGGATTCAGGCCACGCAGCGCCCGGTACAAATCCAGCGGCGCGGCCCGGAATGGCGCGGACAGGCGCTGCGACGGCACCACCTGCATACAGTCGCCGGCCAGAATGTAGTCCTTGATCCGCTCAACTGCCGCTTCAAAACCGGCCTGGGTGAAACCGGACACAAATTCGATGGCGCTGGCGGCCGCCGGGCGGATCGGGGCGTACAGCGACCGGGCCGCCCGCAGTTTTTCCACCCATTCATCGAGGCGCTGCTCAGCGCGGGCATAGGCGCGTTCGATCGCCGGATCGACCAGCGTCATCAGATACAGCCGCCCGGCCAGATTGTCGAACACCACCACATCTTCCGACACCAGCAGCAGGATGTCCGGATTATCCAGCGGATCGGGATTAGGACACTGCGCCAGTTTCGGCTCGATGTAGCGGATCGTGTCATAGCCGAAATAGCCGACCAGCCCGCCAATGAAGCGCGGCAAGCCTTCCCCGTGCGCCGGCGCCCGATAGCGGTTCTGGAATTCCTGAATCCAGGCCAGCGGATCGGCGACGGTCAGCGACTCGACGATTTCCCCGGCGTGTTCCACCGTAATCCGATCACCGCGCACCCGAATGATCTTGCGGCAGGGCAGGCCGATGATCGAATAGCGGCCCCACTTTTCCCCGCCCTGCACCGACTCCAGCAAATAGCTGTACGGCGCGTCCGCCAACTTGAGGTAGATGCTCAGCGGCGTATCGAGATCCGCCAGCACTTCGCGGGAAACCGGAATACGGTTGAAGCCTTGGTCGGCCAGATGCTGAAATTCGGTTGGAGTCATGGCAGTGGGGATAGCCTCGTTAAATCAGCAGGTCGGGCAGGTCGGCGATGGACTCGATCACCGCATCCGGCTGGGCGTCGCGGATGTCCTGACCGTGGTTGTAACCATAAGGTACGCAGACCACCGGACAACCGGCGTTACGCGCCGCGCCCACGTCATTGAGCGAATCACCGACCATCAGCCCGCATTCGACCGCAATGTTCAGCCGCTCGGCGCAGAGCTGGATTGAGTCCGGAGCCGGCTTGGGGCTGGCGATGCATTCGCCGCCGACCACCGTGGCGAAGAAATGGCCGATGCCCAGCCGTTCCAGCAACGGCACGGCGAACTCGGCGGCTTTGTTGGTCACGCAGGCCAGCGGCCAACCGGCTGCGGCCAATCCAGCCAGACCTTCCCGCGCTCCGGGATACAGGCTGCTGTAGACGCTGATATGGTCGGCGTAAGCGGCCTTGTACAGTGGTCGGGCGCGGTCGAACAGCGCCGGTTCCACGTCGCCGGCCATGTCGTTGGCCAGGGCGCGGCGAATCAGGTTGTTCATGCCATTGCCAACCCAGGTGCGAACCTGCGCCTCGTCCCGCGCCGGTAAACCCAGCTGGAGGAGCATGACGTTCACCGCCGCCGCCAGATCGGGAACGCTGTCCACCAGCGTCCCATCGAGATCGAAAAATACTGCCGTAACCTTCTCAAACATGGTTAACCATTGACCTGGGCGAGTTCCGCCCGCAGCGCCGCCAGTGTGGCCCGATAATCGGGAGTGTTAAAAATGGCCGAACCAGCGACGAAAGTATCGGCTCCGGCCTCAGCAATCCGCCGGATATTATCGATCTTGACCCCCCCATCGACTTCCAGCCGGATGGGCAAACCGCTCTCGTCGATCAGCCGGCGGGCTTCACGCAGCTTGTTGAGCATTCCGTTGATAAAACTTTGGCCGCCAAAACCGGGATTGACCGTCATCAGCAGCACCATATCGACCTTGTCCATAACGTATCTCAGGCCATCCAACGGGGTGGCGGGATTGAACACCAGCCCGGATCGGCAACCGCAAT
>JAJHPN010000305.1 GCA_020890855.1 Candidatus Contendibacter sp.
AGGCGGTCTGAATCAAGGTGATGGCTTCCGCCGGGGGCAGACTGTCTGCGTGCAGAAACCAGAGAATCTCGCTTTGGGTGACCGCTGCGCCGGCGTTCATTTGCGCCGCCCGGCCCTTGGGCGCGACAATGACCTGATCCACCAGTGGTTTGGCCAGCGCGACTGTTTGATCGGCGCTGCCGCCATCGACGATGATCAGCTCGCAATCCGGTCCGCGCCATGCTTGCAGGGGTTTCAGGTGAGCGGTGATTTGCGCTTCTTCATTCAGCACAGGCAGGATGATGGCGATATAAGGCATGATTTTTCAGGCAAGGTCTAGCTAATGGCGATTGCAGATTGTATGATCCGACTCCCTCATTAAGTCATGGGGCAGTAGCTCAGCTGGGAGAGCGCCGCGTTCGCAATGCGGAGGTCGAGGGTTCGATCCCCTTCTGCTCCACCATTTCAGTATCCAAGGAAGACTAAAGAAGTCTCTAAGCCCGCGACTCAGCGGGTTTTTTATGCCCGGCTTGTCTAGTAACGTCCAGTAAAATCCATTGGCATCTCCTTCATTTTTGGGGTACGTTTTTGGGTATCTCTCCAACCGTCAACAGGGATACCCCAAATGCCTGAACCGCCCCGGGTTTCTCGGAGGCTCCAACATTTGAGAGTATGGAGCCATGAAGACATCAACAAACTTTTCACCGGAAGTCAGAGAGCGAACCGTTCGCATGGTGCGGGAGCATCAAGACGAGCATGAATCGCAATGGGCGGCTATGGGCGCGATCGCGGCCAAGATCGGCTGTACCGCGGAGACTCTGCGGCGCTGGGTACGACAAGCCGAGCAGGACAACGGGGAACGGGCAGGGGTCACGAGCGCCGAGCGGGAGCGGATCAAGGCGTTGGAACGTGGCAAGCCGGTCAAAACCACGGTCAGCAACCCGGCAGCCGCCTGTCCTCAGGATCGGGTCAACCGCCCGTTTACGGCGGTGCGTCCGAATGCCCTGTGGGTCTCTGATTTCACGGATGTGTCTACAGCGCAGGGGTTCGTCTATGTGGCCTTCATCATCGATGGGTTCGCCCGGTACATCGTCGGCTGGAAGGTGTCCCGCTCCGCCTGCACCGACTTCGTGCTGGATGCGCTGGAGCAGGCCCTCTGCGCGCGCCAGCCGTTCGACCGGAGCGGCTTGATCCACCATAGCGATCGCGGGGTGCAATACGTGTCGATCCCGGTATACCGAGCGCTTGGCCAAGGCCGGCATTGAGCCCTCGGTGGGAAGCGGGGGCGACTCGTATGATCATGCCTTGGCCGAGACCATCAATGGGTTGTACAAGGCCGCGGTGATCCACCGGAAGTCTTGGCAGGGCCTGGAGGCGGTGGAATGGGCCACCCTGACCTGGGTAGACGGGTTCAACCATCGCCGACTGCTGGAGCCCATTGGCTACCTTCCGCCGGCTGAGGCCGAAGCAGCCGACTATCGCCGACTCACCGAGTCCGCCATGGCGGCGTGACTCACAGCAATCAGCCTCCGGAATTCCCGGGGCGGTTCACATTTCACCAATCCCTCCAGTTAGAGAAAGTAATGATTCGCGTGTAATTTGCAACACCTGATTGGATTTGCGATGCCATTTCCCGATAGATATTGGTCTTTTGTTTGCGAATACCAGCCCCGAACAACTCATCCAGTAGCTGGAGGCCGTGGCGCACGGCGGGAATGCGGCTGCAACCCTCTGGGGCGGTAAGCGGGCGCTCCGCCGCCAGCAGGCGCGAGAACGGCGCTATCGTTTAGGCGGTTCCGGGGCCCTTACTCACCAACCGATTCCGCATCAAGGGATGAAGTAATGGCCACAAGCAAAGCAAATGACCCAGTAGTCATCATCCATCAGCCCCCGGACGAATCGCCGCCGCCAGCCGTTGTTTCGCCCGATCAGCAGGCATCAACGCCAGAATCCGGGCCAGCTCCGGGCCGTGCAGCTCGCCGGTCAAGGCCGCCCGCAGCGGCATGAGCAGGTGTT
>JAJHPN010000236.1 GCA_020890855.1 Candidatus Contendibacter sp.
ACCGAGCTGCTTGAGCGCCTCCAGGCTTTGCCGCACCGTCTTCGGTTCGTCCATGGCGATGCTCTCGGTAATTTCCAGCTCCAGCAGGGACGGCGACATCTGGCACCGTGCGAGGGTGCCGGCCACCGTCTCGACGAAGTCGCCCCTGCGGAATTGCGACATGCTGACGTTGACCGCCATTTTCAGCGACTCAAACCCCGCCGCCACCAACCGGGCGTGCTGGACGCACGCCTGCTCCAGCACCCAGGCGCCGATCTGGACGATCAAACCTGAGTATTCGGCGAGCGGGATGAAGACATCGGGGGGGTACACGAAATCGTGTTCGCCCGGCCAGCGCACCAGCGCTTCGACCCCGATGACGCTGCCGGTCGTCAGGGCGACTTGCGGCTGGTACCAGACTTGCAATTTTCCCTTTTGGAAGTCGAGTCGCAGGTGACGGATGACTTCGCCCCGCTTGCGGGTGTGGTCTTCCATTTCCGCCAGATAGTACTCGTAGTGCGCCGAGAGGCTGCGCTTGGCGTGATTGAGCGCGATATTGACCCGCTTGAGCAGGGTGATGCCGGAATCAATGTTCTCCAGATGGCGACACAGGCCCAGAGTGACAGTCACGGACAACTGGTATTCGCCGACCTCAAAAGGATCGTGGAATAGCGCCGACAGGTTGGCGGTGTTGACCTGGGGCTCGGGGCCGAGCACGCCGAATACGTCGGCGCCGATCCGGGCCAACCGGCATTCTGGCTCCAGCCGGGCTTGCAATCGCTTGGCGATCGCCACCAGCAGCATGTCGCCGATATCCGGACCGAGACCGTCGTTGAGATCGGCGAAGTGGTCAATGTCCAGCAGCGCCGCTACGGCGTTGGGTTGCGTCTGAGCGACCGTATCGAGATCGAGGATAAATTGCAGGCGGTTGGGTAACTGAGTCAGCGGATCGTGATAGGCGATGTAGTTGAGGCGCTCGACCAATTTGACGTTGCGAAAGCAGGCGGCGATGTTGGTGACGAACACATCGAGTAGAGGGCGATCCAGCGTGGCGAGCGCATGGCCGGAATCAAGGAAGATGGCGGCTTCCTGGTGGGGAGCGGCTTTCAGATACAGCACGGTGTAATCGGGGCCGAAAATATGCTGGCCGCACACGGCGCTGTGCTGGATGGCGGAGACGATCCGGGGATCCGGCAAGATCTCCAGCGGCTGGGTAATGTAGCGGGCGTGGCGGCCGGCAGCGCCGACCACGTAGCAGCGCTCGTCGTCGCCGCCGAACGGCGATCCCTTCTGGGTGCAGACGATGCCGTCCAGCGGCAGCTTGAGCAAGGCGGCCAGTTGGGTGAGTACGCCTTCAGCGAGGCTGGAGATGGCGCGCTGCTCCATCAGATCGGCGGCGGCATGAACGATCAGTTCCAGACCCCGCCGGTTTTCGGCAATGACGCGCAGTTGCTCGTAGGCGCGCAGGGCGGTGCTGACCGTGGTGATCAGGCGGGTATGGGTTAGTTCGGCCTTGGTGCGATAGTCGTTGATATCGTACTCGTGAATGACGGTCAGTTCCGGCGCGTAGCCCGGCTGTCCCGTGCGCAGGATGATCCGGCATTCCGCCAGTCCCAGATCGTCGCGAATATACTGGACCAGTTCGAGGCCAGCCTGGTCGGTTTCCATCACCACATCCAACAACGCGATCGCAATGTCATAATTCTGGCGCAGGTGCTCGCGCGCCTGCTGGGCGTTGTCGGCATGCAGGAAACGAATGGGCCGTCCGAACACCCGCAGGTCGCGCAGGGCGAAGCGGGTGACCCCGTGCACCTCGGGATCATCGTCAACCACCAGTAATTTCCACGGTGGCGCATTACTGCGCGTATCCAGCGGTTCTATATCGTCTGTCAGCGGGATCAGGTTATCGATCATGTGAGTAGTCCAAGACTGACTAATTGGGAACGGTGCAGGGCAGGATCAAGGTGAAAGTTGTGCCGTGGCTCGGCGGTTTGTATGCCTGAATAGTCCC
>JAJHPN010000158.1 GCA_020890855.1 Candidatus Contendibacter sp.
CCGCGCCCCGCGCCCCGCGTCGCTCACGCCTTCGGGCAAGGACTTCCGCGAGGAGACCATTTATTTCCTGCTGACCGCCCGCTTTTACGAGGGCGACCCGTCGATCAGTTTCTTTTGTCGCGACCGGATCAAGTTCAACCGTCAGACCGGCCAGCCGGAGGACCCGCATTGGCGCGGCGATTTCAAGGGTCTGATTCAGCGTCTCGATTACATCCGCGATCTCGGTTTTACCGCGATCTGGATCACGCCGCCGGTCGAGAATCGCAGCGGCCTGGATTATCACGGTTATCACGCCTACGACTGGACCCGGATTGATCCCCGCCTGGAATCGCCGGATGCGACTTATCAGAATCTGATCGATGAGGCGCATAAGCGCGGCCTCAAGATTATTCAGGATGTGGTGGTCAACCATTCCTGCCAGTACGGGATTCGTGGCAAGGTGCATATTGACCATCTGCCGATTAAGTACTATGTCCCGCAAGGCTCCGAGCCGGGTCGGGTGAATCATGGTCCCTATCAGGGCAATCTCGGCAATTATGCCTGGCCGAACCGCGATGACATTGATAATCCGGTGGCGCCGGACTGGTACCGCGAACGGCATAACACGGACCCGGATGGCAAACAACCACTGGTCGATCCCAAAACCGGCGAGACCATTCCCAAGCCCGGCTATAACCCTGGCCGCTTCTTCGGCATTGACGCCCAAGCGCTCGATCCCGACTGGTATATGCAGCACGGTTTTATCTGTGGCGGCGACTGGGAAAGCGCGGCGGTGCAGCTCAAGCACATTGCCGGCGACTGCATCAACCTCGCCACTGACCGGCAGAACGTCAAGGATTATCTGATCGGCTCGATTAACCATTATCTCGACATGGGCGTGGACGCACTACGGATCGACACCGTCAAGCACGTTCCCCGCGACAACCTGCTGGAATATGTCAACGCCTGGAAGGCGCATAAACCGGGCCTGTTTGTCTTTGGCGAAAATCTGGTCAAGGGTTATGGCTGGGGCGATATCGGCGGCGGTGATAATGGCCCATCGTTTATTCGTCCGTGGTGGTATACCCGGCTCGGCCATGATCCCCGCGATCCGAACTCCGGTGGCGATTCCGGTTTCCCGCAACTTGATTTCGGGCTGTTCTCCACCTTCCGCGACAATCTCAGCCGAGGCAGTTACGATGGCGTGGGGCGCGTACTGGAGATGGATTGGATTTACGGCAACGCCACGGAATTAGTGACTTTCCTGCAAAACCACGATGTCGGCCCGGACAACGATTTCCGGTTCCGGTTCAAGGGCGAGCAATGGATGGCGGCGGCGGCTTATAACCTGTTGTGGACAGTGCGCGGCATTCCCTGTTTGTATTACGGCGAGGAAATCGAATTCATGAAAGGCGCGCCACAGGATGTGATCGGCAATGACGATACCCTGGATCAAACCGGCCGGGCCTATTTTGGCGATCATTTGACCGATGAGCGCATCGGGCAGACCCAAAGCCACCCGCTCTATCAGCACCTCAAGCGACTCAATCAGATTCGTCGCGCCATTCCCGCCCTGCAAAAAGCGCCAATGGGCCAGGTCAACGAATGGGGCAGTGGGTTGAGTTTTGTCCGCTGCCATGAGGACAGCGGCAGTTATGCGGTGGTTGGGCTGGCGATGGGCGGCGATCAGCACATCAGCGTCGGCGGAGTCTGGAATGGAGTTTATCGCGATGCGGTGACCGGTCGTGAAATCCACGTCGGCAACGGCAACCTGTCCTTTCATGTTCAGGGCAACTCCGCCGGCATCTACGTTCTCGACGGCCCTGGCAAGATCGGCGAAGACGGGGTTTACCTGCGCTAACGAGGCGATTCACTGACGGGAAAGGAACAAACTGATGCCATCCATCACCACCGAACTGGCCAAGGTGCTGAGCGCCGTGCAGCGGCCCGGCGATTTTTACGCCTCCGGCATCACCGCAATGCGGGCGCCGCGTCTGGAAGTGGAGGGCGTCGGCCCCATCGCCCTGCCGTTGCTGCCAGCACAGGCCCAACAACTGATTGCGGTCGCGGAACAGGCGCCTTATGGGCGCGGCGCAGAAACCCTGATCGATTCCCAGGTGCGGCGCACCTGGCAGATCGATGAAGCGCGGGTTCATCTCCAAGGCCAAGGCTGGACCCAAACCCTGACCCATATCGTGACCTGGGCCGCCGCCAGTCTGGGCGTAACCGGGCGGGTCGCGGCGGAACTCTACAAGCTGCTGATTTACGACGAGGGCAGTTTTTTCGTCAGTCACCGAGACACCGAGAAAGCGCCGGGCATGTTCGCGACGCTGGTCATCGTGCTGCCTTCCATCTACACCGGCGGCGAGTTGATCGTGCGCCATCAGGATCGGGAACAACGGCTTGGGTTGTATTGTGAAGATCCATCCGAAGTCGCGTTCGCCGCCTTCTACGCCGACTGTAGCCATGAAGTGCTGCCGATTACCTCCGGTTGCCGGCTGACCCTGGTTTATAACCTGCTGCGCCGGGGCCAAGACCCACTGCCCGAGCCGCCCAACTACGTCAATGAACAGACTCAAGCGGCAGCGTTATTGCGCCAATGGGCCGCCGATCCGGCTTGGCTGGAAGGTCATGCGCCCGCCAAATTGCTGTATTGCCTGGAACACGCCTACACCGAAGCGGAACTGGGGTTCGATGCCTTGAAAGGAGCGGATATCGCGACCACGGCGGTGCTGGTCGATGCGGCAAAACAGGCCGATTGCGATCTGCACCTGGCGCTGGTGTCCATCTATGAAAGCGGCGGCGCCGAATACAGTGGTAATTATTATTCGCGCTGGCGGTGGCGGGATGACGACGATAATGCGTTTGAGGCCGGCGAAGTGTTCGAGCGGGACACCACGGTCTCTGAATGGCGGGCCATTGATGGCGGCGAGCCGGCGTGGGGCGATTTTCCATTTGATGAGCAGGAGCTCTGTCCACCCAGCGCCTTCGACGGCCTGGAGCCGGATGAACTGCATTTCCAGGAAGCAACCGGTAATGAAGGCGCATCCTTTGATCGCACCTACCGTCGGGCGGCGCTGGTGCTGTGGCCGCGCCAGCGCCGGCTGGCGGTGCTGAATCAGGCCGGCTTGTCCGCGACTCTGCCTTATCTGGAGGAACTGACCGAACGCTGGATCGACAGCGGCAAAGATCCCGAATCGCCGCTGTGGCGTGAGGCCGATGAACTCGCCGGCCAGATGGTGCAGAGCTGGTCACTGGACAAGGACTATTCCTCGCGGGCCGAGTCCGACAGCGCTGCTGCGAGGATGCTGGATGTGCTGGCCCGGCTGAACGATCGGAAGCGCATCACGGCTTTTTTGGTCGATGTTTCCGCCGCCGGCGATTATGGCAAGGGCGACAATCCGGCGATGCTGCGGGCCGCCGGGCTGTTGCCTCCGGCTCAGGTTGCCGAACTGATCGAGCGCATCATTGCCCGCAATGCAGTGAAGGCTTTGAGCGCCTGCGCCGACCTGCTGGTGCGTTGCGCCAGCGAAGCGCGGGAGGTCGGGCGCACTGCCGATTTCATTCCCGCTGCTACTGCACTGGCCGCGGCGCTGCCCGGCGATCCGGAGCGAGTGTTGCCGCCTGAACAGCGGTGGTGGAGCAGGTCTACCGTGGAATCGGCTTTTGTGGTCGATCTGCTGACCGCACTGAGTGTGCTGGATCGGGGACTGGCCGAGCGGGCGGTGGATCATCTGCTGGCCTGGCCGAAGACCTATGGGCTGGACGCGGTGATCGTGCCTGCCGCCCTGACCTTGACTGAACGGGCCTCGGTGTCGGATGGAGCGGCAGTGCAATGCTTGCGGGACGCGGCGCTGGCGCACCTGAACGCCCGGATCGCCGAACCACTGAAGCCGCCGCCTAACTGGACGCGGGCCAGCGCCATCGCTTGCCGGTGTGCTGATTGCGCCGAACTCAGCCGTTTTCTGGCCGATCCGGAACGCAAAACCTGGACGTTCAAAGCGGCTGAACCCAAGCGCCGTCACCTGGAGGAATCAATTCAGAGGAATGCTTGCGATGTGGATTGCGCCACCGAGCGGTCCGGGCGTCCCTATGGCCTGGTCTGCACCAAGAATCAGGCGAGTTACGAAAAGCGGGCGCTACAACGCAAGAAGGACCTCAAGGATCAGGCGCTGCTGGCGGCGGGGGATTGAGGCGCCTAACCGGCCCGTTCCAACAGCCATTCATAAAGCAGAATGCCGTGGCGCCGACGAACTTGAGATAGACGCCTTTCATGACGCCCCCAGCGTGGTCAACCCTTTGGTGATCACAATCCCCAGCAGCGTCATCGTGATCGAGCCGATGACATGAACCAGCACAATCGCCAGGGTCCAGAGATACTCCCCGCGCAGCAGCAGAATCACGGTTTCCGCCGAAAAGGTCGAAAAAGTGGTGAGGCCGCCTAAAAAGCCCGTGGTGATCGCCAAGCGCAGCTCCGGCGGCAGAACGGTGTGCTCAAGCAGAAGCTGCATGGCTATTCCCATCAGAAATCCGCCGAGCAGGTTTGCGGTCAGCGTGCCAAGCGGCAAGGTTGGAAATACGGAGTTGAGCAAAAGACCCAAGCCCCAGCGCAGCCAGGCGCCCAGCGCGGCGCCGATGCCAATGGCAAGAAAGGCGTAAAAACTCATGGTTATTCCATTGATTCGATACGGATTATGGTGTTGCTACACCACCACAAGCGAAAATCCTGGGGAAACGCCCCCAGTTGCCTGTTCCCGAAGAAGTCGGCAGGCATCATCAGTCGCTGCGGCGGCTAGAGGAGGAACGCCATCCATTCAGTTTAGAAGCGCCTTTCACTGTCGCCAGTCGCCACTCTGAATGAGTGCGGCCAGGCATGGTGTGCGAGAGATGTTGATCATTAAGTATTTTTACTGTTAGGGCCGGCGCGGCAACGCGCTTCGCCATTTTTTAAGCATTAGCCCAACAGCAACCTGCTATGGTTAGTGGCGTCCTTGTCCAGCAACAACCAGCGTCTTTGGCGCATGAGCCGTTGTAGTGAGCCAAATTCTGTCATTGCACTCCAGGCAAAACGCCATGCTGTCCGCCATCCGCCGGTTCTGGCGTGATCTGTTCATAACCGCTGATGCCTGGCGCATCGCTACCCTGATTGCCCTGATTGGCCTGGCGTTGACCGCCGGTCTGGGGTGGACGCTGTATACGGCCAGCCAGGAAGCGCTGAATAACCGGTTCCAGAGCGCCGCCGCCGAACGGGCTGGCATTATCGTCGAAAAGTTCAAGAGTAATCTGCGCGATCTTGACGCCATCCGACGTTTTTACGAGGGTTCCCTGTTTGTCAGCCGGGATGCATTTCGCCGCTTTGTCACCCCGATCCTGGAATACCACGGATTCCAGGCGCTGGAATGGCTTCCTCGGGTCCTGCTCGCGCAACGGGCCGACTATGAAGCCGCCGCCCGTAATGACGGCCTTGCCGGTTTTCGGTTTACCGAGCGCAATGCCCAAGGCGTTCTGGCGCCGGCTACCGACCGCGCCGAATACTTCCCGGTCTTTTATCTGGAACCCTACGCCGGCAACGAAGCCGCGCTGGGTTTTGCTCCCGACGCATCGCATCCGGCGCGGGGCGCAGCGCTGGCCCAGGCGCGGGATAGCGGTCAACTGGTAGCCACCAGGCGCTATATCCTGGTGCAGGAGAAAGATCAGCGATTTTCGGTGCTGGTGTTCGCGCCGGTTTATGCCGGGTCAACGGCGATCAACAATCCGGCGGCGCGGCGCGAACGCCTGCGGGGATTCGTGCTGGGTGTGCTGCGGGTTGGCGATGCGGTCGAAAGCGCCCTGAATGATGGCGGATTGCCGGATCCGGATCTAAGCCTGAGCCTGCTGGACGGCTCCGGCGCAGAGAGCGAACAATGGCTCTACCAGCGCCCCGCGCGGGCAGCCAACGCCGCGGCGGCTAACCCGTCGCTTCGCTACGTGCGGGATTTCCGGTTCGCCAGCCGGCTCTGGCGGGTCGAGGTCGATCCCGGCCTGACCTTCATCAGCAGTCACGCTGATTTAAGCGCTTACTGGGCGATCGCCGCCGGAGTCCTGCTGACCCTGTTAACCGCCTTGTATGGATTCGCTCTGGCCTCGCAGCGGCGACGCGCCGAAGCGCTGGTTGCAATGCGCACCGCCGAGCTACGGGCCAGTGAGGCGCACTTCCGGCTACTGTATGAACAAGCGCCAGTGGCCTATCAGTCGCTCGACGCCGAAGGGCGGATTATCGAGGTCAATCCCTGCTGGCAACGGTTGTTCGGCTATGACCGGGAAGAAGTGATTGGCCGCTGGATTGGCGATTTTCTGGCGCCGGATCAGTGGCCGCTGTTTGCAATACAACTCGCCCAGTTCAAGGCCACGGATCGGTTGCACGACGCCAAAATCGATTTTTTGCACCGGACTGGCCGGCGTATCCCGATCACTGCGGAAGGCCGGATTGATCGCAACCCGGCGGGTGAGTTCCAGCAGACTCACTGCGTACTTTACGACCTGACTGAACGCCAGGGAGCGGAAGAACGCCAGCGGCTGGCTGGCGCAGTATTCGAGGCGGCGCGGGAATCCATCATCGTGACTAACGCTCGCGGAGCCATCGTCGCGGTGAACTCGGCGTTTACCCGGATCAGCGGTTACAGCGAGGCGGAAGTGCTGGGAAAAAATCCGCGCCTGCTGCAATCGGGTCGCCAGTCGGCCGCTTTCTACACGATGATGTGGAAAACCCTGAAGCGGGAAGATTCGTGGCACGGCGAATTCTGGAACCGGCGCAAGGACGGCGATCTGTATGTGGCGCTGGCCACGATCAGCGCCGTGCGGGATGTAACGGGCCGGCTCACTCATTATGTCGGCATCGCCACCGACATCACCCGCCAGAAGGAAACCGAGCAACGCATTGAACGTCTGGCCTACTACGACGCCCTGACCGGCCTGGCCAACCGGACCCTGTTGATTCAGCGGGCTGAATGGGCGCTGGCGGCGCAGCGAGGCGAATCGCTGGCGCTACTGTTTGTCGATATGGACCGGTTCAAGGAGATCAACGATTCGCTTGGTCACACCGGCGGCGATGCGCTGCTGCTGGCGGCGACCACCCGACTGCGGGAGGTGATGCGGGAAACCGACACCGCCTGCCGGCTCGGTGGCGACGAGTTTGTGCTCCTGCTGCCAGGCGCCGACCAGGCTGGAGCGCGGCAGGTCGCCAACCAGTTGCTGGCCGCCTTTCGCCGGCCGTTCATGGTTGCTGGACATAATTTGCGGGCGACGGTTTCTATTGGTATCGCCCTGTATCCATCCGATGGAGCCTGCTTTGCCGATCTGCTCAAAAACGCTGACGCCGCCCTGCACCGGGCCAAACAGGATGGCCGCAACACCTGCGTGTTCTACGCCAGGGAAATGAATGTCGCGGCTCTTGAGCGGTTGATGCTGGAGTCTGAACTGCGCTATGCCATTGATATCGGCCAGTTGGTAGTTTATTTCCAGCCCAAGGTGCATCTGGCGGATAGCGTTCTGGTCGGAGCCGAGGCGCTGGTGCGCTGGCTTCACCCGATTCATGGCCTGATTCCGCCGGGGCGTTTCATTCCGATCGCCGAGGCCAGCGATCTGATCGTGGCGGTGGGGGACTGGATGCTGGAAGCGGTGTGCCAGCAACAGGCGATCTGGCGGGAGGCGGGGTTAGCGCCGCTGACGGTGGCGGTCAATCTGGCGGCCCGCCATTTTCGCGATCCGGGATTGATTGCGCGAATTCAGAACCTGATAGTAGCGCATCACCTGCCGCCCCAGGCGCTGGAACTGGAATTGACCGAATCCACGCTGCTGGAAGCCGGGACGCAGACCAGCGAAACCCTGGCGGCGCTAAAACAACTGGGGGTGGGACTGGCGATTGATGATTTTGGC
>JAJHPN010000389.1 GCA_020890855.1 Candidatus Contendibacter sp.
TACTTTTTCAGATTAATCAGCCGGTCAGTGGTGGCGCTCTCCGGGTCGAGGTCGTCGAAAGTGAGGCGATGCGGAATAGGTCGTCATCCGTCGTTATCGAGTAGAGGCGATGGGAAATCGCGCCCGCACCAGAGCTTCGATCCGGTCAGCGATCAGCGCGCTGGCGTCGGGCGTCTGGGCCATTAGCCGCTGGTAGTGACGTAAGGCGGCAGTCAGCGTCGAGTCGGAATAGAGAAGCGGCTTCAGTTCAGCAACCCAGTGTTCAGGATGCAGGGTCGTGCAGCTTCGACCGACGCCTAAGCGCACGACGCGCGCCGCGTTGTCGAACTGATCAAAGGCGAATGGCGCGATGAGTTGTGGAATGCCGGCTGCCAGCGCCGCCGCTGTGGTGCCGATGCCGCCGTGATGGATCAGCGCCGCGACCTGTGGCAGCAAGCGGTCAAAGGGTAAATGGTCGGCGACCCAGACCTCGGCGGGTAAGGCGTCGGGTAGGGTTTCTGGAAAACGGGTGACGAACAGCGCCCGCTGCTGAAGCGCCGTGACCGTCTGAAAAGCGCAGGTGAAAAAGGCTTTCGCCTGAGTCATGCCGGTGCCGGCAGTGAAGACCAGCGGCGGCGACCCCGCGCTTAGAAACGCTTGGACCGCCTCAGGCAGCGGTGATTCAGCAGGGGTATGCAACCGGGGAAAGCCGGTCACCACCGCTGACGCCGGCCAGTCGGGTTGTGGCGCGGCGAACCAGTCGGGAAACGCGCCGAGGGTCAAATCCGGCGAGTGCAGCCAGCGCCGCATCACCGAGCGGACCGGAGGCAGACCCAGCGTGGCTCGCAGCGCATTCAGCGGCGGGGCGCAGGTGGCGTCCAACATCCCTCGGTCGATGGTGGCCAACAGCGCCCGCCGCGCCCACAACGGTATCCAACTTGGCAAGGATTGCGCCGAAGTGACGGGAAACTCATAGGCGGATAGGAAGCAGTTGGGCGAGAGATGCACCATCGCCGCCGGAAGTCCGTGGCGTTCCTGGGCCAATCGGGTCGCCAGACTCAGGGTGGAACCGACCAGCACGGTCTGATGGGGGACGATCTGCCCTTCAAGAGTCGCCAGAATGCGCGGGGTCAGCGCCATCAACTGCCGCCAGATAACGGCAAAGCCCCGACGGGGATGCCAGATTTCCGGTTGGCGCAGCGCGGCCAGATACTCGTCTTCCGTACCGAGCGGGACCAGCGATAAGCCCACTTGAGCGACCGCATTGGCGAAGTGGGGATTCGCCAGCAGCGCGACCGTATGCCCGCGTTGTTGCAACACCTGACCGATGGCGATAAATGGGAATACATCCCCGCCGCTGCCCAATGCCGTGATCACGATCTTCATCGGTCGCCAAAAACTCCTAAAAATGATTAATTTGCAGCCAGGCTTTCATCCATGAACAACCGCCGCCAAAAAGGCGGTCGGTCTCCTCATTAATTTCTTCCAGTGCCGAAGCGCAGATAGCGGCGCCCGACAGAGAGGAAAACGGTGGGTGAAGCCTTTGCGTCATGGCGGAGGTCCGGGAAACAAAACATGAGGTTCGTTCGGGACTTGATCCGGCGGAAGATAAGTGGGGGCCGGTGAACCGGCAGGTCCCAAATACCTGATGAACTGGTAAAGGGCGCGCAAGTCTTGCTCTTTCATAGCGTGCAGAGCGAACCAGGGCATCGGCGGGCGGAACTGGGCGGTATGTGCTATCTTAACCCACTGATTTTCCGAGAGCTTGTGCATGTACAGCCTCAAATTAGCGGGATAGGTGGTTCCCCAAGGACCACGCCAGCCCAGGCGATCGCCGACCAGCCATTCCTTCTCCGGAATTTTTCCGCCTGCCTGCGCATAGCCCGGAGTGTGGCAGTCATTGCACCCTGTGATTTTGACAAGATACCTGCCACGATCGACGAACTTCGCCACCGGATCGGCCAATGCCTGCTGCGCGGACGCGGCAAACGCCA
>JAJHPN010000045.1 GCA_020890855.1 Candidatus Contendibacter sp.
AGGTGGATAACAATCCGTTTTTCTGCCCGGACCCGGACAAGGTGCCAGAACTGGAGCAATTCATGGATGCGCTGCGTAAATCCGGCGATTCCATCGGAGCGCGGGTCACGGTGATCGCCAGCGGGGCCCCGGTGGGCTGGGGCGAGCCGGTATTTGACCGGCTGGACGCCGACATTGCGCATGCGCTGATGAGCATCAATGCGGTCAAGGGGGTGGAGATCGGGGCCGGGTTTGCCGTGGTGGAACAGCGCGGCACGGAACATCGGGATGAACTGACGCCGGAGGGGTTTTTGAGTAATCATGCTGGCGGGATTGTGGGCGGAATCGCCACCGGTCAGGACATCATCGCCAGTATGGCGTTGAAGCCGACCTCCAGCCTGCGTTTGCCGGGGCGAACGATTAACCTGCGTGGCGAACCGGTCGAAGTCGTGACCCAGGGCCGCCATGATCCCTGCGTCGGGATCCGTGCGACCCCGATTGCCGAGGCGATGTTGGCGCTGGTGCTGATGGATCACGCCCTCCGGCATCGCGCCCAGAATCTGGACGTGCAGACCTCGACGCCGGTGATTCCGGGCGCAATCAGCGGAACGGGATCGCGCCCGGAACCCACTTAGCTGAACAACACCTCGACCAGCCCACTGTCCAGATCGTAGCGGCCACCGACGATCTTGAGCTGGCCGCTCTCCAGCGCGGCCGCCAGAACCGGCGATTTTTTCAGCTGGGACATCGTCAGCAACACATTGGCTCGCATGGCGTTTTCGGCCAGATCGCCCATACCCCAGGCACGGGCTTTGTCAATCGCTGGTTTGATGCCTTTGACCAGATAGCCAATCTCGCCCGGCTCGGCGCTGGGTTTGGCTTTACCTCTACTTTTACCTTTGCCGTGGGCTTCGCCGCCGTGCTCCAGCGCCTCAATGCTGGCCTTGACCGCGCCGCAGCGTTCATGGCCCAAGACCAGGATCAGCGGGATTTTCAGTTCCAGGCTGCCAAATTCGATACTGCCCAGCACCGCTTCATCGATGACCTGACCGGCAGTGCGGATCACGAACAGATCGCCCAGCCCCTGATCGAAAATGATTTCTGGCGGCACCCGCGAGTCGACGCAGCCGAAAATGGTGGCGAAGGGCTGCTGCGACTTGGAAATCTCGGCGCGGCGTTCCGGCGAGTGATTCGGTTCGAGCAGGCGGTTGGCGACGAAGCGTTGGTTGCCGTTCAGCAGCCGTTGCAGGGCGTCTTGCGGAGAAGCGGGCACGGTTTCAGCGGCTTTGAAACCGGGTGCGGCGCTAGCCGTATCGACTACATCCATCCCGCCGGGTGTTTTCGGGATGGGCGGCGGCATCGAGTCCTGCTCTGCCCACGCCGGGTGACCGGCGTAAGTGGCGACCGCCGCGCCCACGACGACACTCGATCGCCGTAGGAAAGTGCGGCGTGACAGGTCAAGTTCAGGCATGACGATTCTCCCGGTAAGAGTGCGTTGACAACGGAACGGAATTCAGGTGGATCGACGACGCGGCCAAGGAGCGCAGGCGGAACGACTCATCGGGACTGTTGAACAGGACGCCGGCGCTCTCCGGCAGTGGGCTACCGATCAGGCCGCCTTTTTGGCCCAGGCGGTGCACCAGCCATTGGCAGAAACCAGTTTGCCCTGGAACAAGGCGCAGGGGCCGCTGGCATCGCCGGCCTTGCCGGTGTAGAAGTTGCAGCTGCTGCACAGCGCGGTCTTGTCCGTGCGTTTCTCAGCCTTGGTCGCGTCCGCCTTATAGCCCAGGGCCGCTGCTTGCGGATCGGTCTCGGCGACCGTGTCGGCGGCTATGGCGGTCCCGCCCAGCAGGACTTCAGCGAACGGGGCGGCGGCCACGGTGGCGACAGTCAGTTTGATGAAACGGCGGCGGCTATGATCAGCGGCGTGGTTGCTCATTGCGGTTTCCTCGGAGATAGGTTGCGGATTGAAATCCCGCGCTATAG
>JAJHPN010000109.1 GCA_020890855.1 Candidatus Contendibacter sp.
ATGAAGCGATCACCTTCGATCAGGTCAATCCGCGCGGAGAGTCGTTCACTCGCCATCGACCATTTGAAGGCGTCATCGCCAATATGGAGCGCCGCTACCGCGAGACCGATTCCAGCCTGATCCGGGAAACGCTCGCCAAGTATCTCAATAATCAGCCTTGTCCCTCCTGCCGGGGCGCGCGGCTGACCCGGTCGGCGCGGCATGTCTTCATCGCCAGTCGTAGTGTCCCCGAGGTAGTGGCGCTGCCGATCGGCGCAACCCGCCAGTGGTTTGCGGAACTAAAATTGCCGGGCCGGCGCGGCGAGATTGCCGGGCGGATTGTCCGCGAAATCAGCGAGCGGCTGGATTTTCTGGTGCAGGTCGGGCTGGATTATCTGAGTCTGGAGCGCAGCGCTGACACCTTGTCCGGCGGCGAGGCCCAGCGGATTCGACTGGCGTCGCAAATCGGCGCGGGCCTGGTCGGGGTGATGTATGTGCTGGATGAGCCGTCAATTGGCCTGCACCAGCGCGATAACGCCCGGCTGCTGGCCAGCCTGCGGCGGTTGCGCGATCTGGGCAATACCGTGATCGTGGTCGAGCATGACGAAGAAGCGATCCGCAGCGCTGATCAAGTCGTGGATATGGGGCCGGGCGCGGGGATTCACGGCGGGCGGATTGTGGCGCAAGGGACGCCGGATGAGATCGCCCGGCATCCCGACTCATTGACCGGCGCTTATCTGAGTGGCCGGCGGCGAATCGCCTTACCGGCTCAACGCACGCCCCCCGATCCAAAAAAACAGTTACGCCTCATTGAGGCCAGCGGCAATAACCTGAAAAACCTGTCGGTGGCGATTCCGCTGGGGCTGCTGACCTGCATTACCGGGGTATCCGGGTCCGGTAAATCGACGCTGATCAACGACACCTTGTATTGCTACGCCGCCCGCGATTTGAACAACGCCAATGAATCGCCCGCCCCTTGCAAGGATGTGCTCGGACTGGAGCAACTGGACAAGGTGGTCAATATCGATCAAAGCCCGATTGGCCGCACCCCGCGCTCCAATCCGGCCACCTATACCGGCTTGTTCACCCCGATCCGCGAGCTGTTCGCCGGAGTGCCGGAATCACGGGCGCGGGGTTATCAGCCGGGTCGCTTCAGTTTCAACGTCAAGGGCGGGCGGTGTGAAGCCTGTCAGGGCGATGGCGTCATTCAGGTAGCGATGCACTTTCTGCCGGATATTTATGTGCCGTGCGACCAGTGCCAGGGCCGGCGCTATAACCGGGAAACGCTGGATATTCGCTACAAAGGCCGCACCATTCATGAAGTGCTGGACCTGACCGTCGAGGACGCGCTGACGTTTTATCAAGCCGTGCCCACAGTGGCCCGCAAGCTGCAAACTCTGGTGGATGTGGGCTTGAGCTATATCCGGCTCGGCCAGAACGCCACCACCCTGTCTGGCGGCGAGGCGCAACGGGTGAAACTGGCCCGTGAATTGTCCAAACGCGACACCGGCCAGACTCTCTACATTCTCGACGAACCGACCACCGGGCTGCATTTCCACGATATTGAACAGTTGTTAAAGGTGCTGCATGAACTGCGGGATCGCGGCAATACCGTGGTGGTGATTGAACACAATCTGGATGTGATCAAGACCGCTGACTGGATCATCGATCTGGGGCCGGAAGGCGGCGGCGGCGGCGGTGAAATCGTGGCGATGGGCACGCCGGAACAGGTGGCGGCGCATCCGCACAGTCATACCGGGCGGTTTCTGGCGGCGGCGCTGACTGGACATGGTTCGGTGGCGCAAAGCTGAACAAACCGGATCGCCGACTATCCAACTGCTTCACGATTCCCTACCAAAGCCGCCGATCATGTCGACTAAAACCCCCAAGACCACCTATCTCAAGGACTACGCGCCGCCCGCCTACCGCATTTCAACCATTGACCTGCGGTTTGAACTCGGCGAGGACTCCACGATAGTGCATT
>JAJHPN010000070.1 GCA_020890855.1 Candidatus Contendibacter sp.
CCCACTTCCCGCAAGGTTGCGCCCCGTTCGCCGATGACAATGCCCTTCTGGCTGGCGCGTTCAACCCAGACCACCGCGTGGATGCGCACCAGTCGCTCATCTTCGACAAACTGCTCAATCTCCACGGTCAGCGCATAAGGCAGTTCTTCGCGTAACAAGCGGGTCAGCTTCTCGCGGATCAGTTCCGCAACCAGAAACCGCTCGCTGGCAGTAGTAAGCTGGTCTTCCGGGAAGAGGAAACCCTGAACGGGCAGTAACCGGGCGATAATCTGCTCCAATTCTATGACATTATCGCCCTTGAGGGCCGAGAGTGGCGCAACCTCGGTGAAATCCCGTTTTCCAGTAATCTCTTGCATAAAAGGCAGCAGGCGCGATTTGTCAGGGATCCGGTCAACCTTGTTGACCGCCAGTACGACTGGTCCCGAAAAATCCGCCAGTCGGTTCAAAACATCCTGATCTTCATCGGTCCAGCGCAAAGCTTCGATCAGAAACACAACCACATCGACATAGCCCAGGACGCTGGCCGCCGCCCGGTTCAGATAACGGTTCATCGCCCGCCGGCCCTGGCGATGCAGGCCCGGCGTATCGACATAGACGATTTGCGCTTCAGGCAAGGTCTGGATGCCAAGAATGACATGGCGGGTAGTTTGGGGTTTGGGGGCGGTGATGCTGAGTTTCTGGCCAAGCAGCCGGTTCAGCAACGTGGATTTGCCCACATTAGGCCGACCCAGCAGGGCGGCGTAGCCGGCGCGAACCGGGATAGTCATCGAATTTGCTCCAGCGCCTGCCGGGCGGCTTCCTGTTCGGCCTTACGCCGACTGCTGCCCAGCGCGGTGGTGCGGGCGGCGGCGGTTACACATTCCACGACGAAACTCTGCGTATGCGGTTCGCCGCGAATTTCCAGGATATTGTAGATCGGCAAGGGTTGCTGGCGAGCCTGCAGATACTCCTGCAAGCGGGTTTTTGGATCTTTCAGTTCACTGGCGCTGGCCAATCCGGTCAACCAGTCCCGGTAAAGCCGCAGAATTAAATCGCGGCAGGCGGCAAAACTGCTGTCCAGATACACCGCTGCAAAAATCGCCTCCAGCGTGTCTGACAACACTGATTCGCGCCGGAAGCTGCCGCTTTTCAATTCACTTTGCCCCATCCGCAGCCAGTCGCCCAAGTTCAGGCTGCGAGCCAGTTCTGCCAGAGTTTCGCCCTTGACCAGACTGGCCCGCAACCGGCTCATTTCGCCCTCGCTGGCTTGGGGATACTGCTGGAACAGATACTCGGCCACGATCAGATTGAGCAGCGCATCGCCCAAAAACTCCAGCCGTTCGTTGTTGCGCGGTGAGATGCTGCGATGGGTCAGCGCCTCTTCCAGCAGCTCAGGTTGCCGGAAGACGTAGCCCAGTGCGGCGCACAGTCGACTAACGGGTGGATTCACTGTAGCGGGATGGTTTCGTTGATCTTGAGCGTGACATAAAACATGCAGCACAACTCCCGCTCATCGTTGTAAACCAGATCCAGCACCTTGCCGCTGCGATCATTCCGGATCTTCAAATCTTTCGCCTTGATGGTTTCAACGTAACCTATATCGAACCGCTTCTGGATAGCAGCCTGGATTTCCGGAATGGCCATTTGCGCGACTGATTCCTTGCGGACCGTCTCGATGGTGGACTTGATGGAGAGGTATTGGGTATACATCGGGATCACCTGCATGGCCACCACGGCCACCAGTCCGATCATCACTATCACCAGCAGCATCCCGATCAAGCTCATGCCGCGCTGCTGACCGTTCTGTCTTACCCACTGTCTTGTCTGCATGTCACGCCCCCTTGTTTACTTACTTGATGCTGTCGCCAATCCGGCTGCAATGGCCGTTAAAGGTGATGCAGTCCAGGTTCATCCAGATGAAAAACGCCTTGCCGATCAGATTTCCTTCCGGCAATGGCCCCCATACCCGGCTGTCGC
>JAJHPN010000124.1 GCA_020890855.1 Candidatus Contendibacter sp.
TGGATCTGGATCATTTCAAGCACTTCAATGACGCCTATGGCCACGAAGCAGGAGATGGGGTGTTGCGAGCGGTGGGCGACCTGCTTCGGCGTTCGTTACGCGCCAGTGATCTGGCCTGTCGCTATGGTGGTGAGGAATTGACCATCATCCTGCCCGGTTCCACCCTTGAAGACGCCTGGACGCGGCTTGACAGTCTGCGTCAGGCCATTATGCAGATGCACATTCCCTACCGGAGTGGCGAATTGCCGGCGATTACCATTTCCATCGGCATTGCCGCAGCGCGCGCGGAAGAAACCGCCGCTGTTCTACTGGGCCGGGCCGACGACGCTCTGTATCGGGCCAAGGAACAGGGCCGTAACTGCATGGTGGCGGCAGACGGATGCCCACTGCCGAGTGGTTGATTAGGTTAGGGCTTTCGCCAAAACGCTGAATTGATCATACTCACGCAAGCGGCTATCCAAGGTTAATCAGTGGCTTACTGGATTTTGCTGACGCGGGCAGGAAGCGCAAGTCCTGCGGTTGTCAAACTGGATTCTTCTATGCTAATTAAGGTCATAGTTTCCAAAGGAATCCCGCCATGAAACGCCACGATCTTCAGGTTCTGCTGGTTTCCTTGGGCGTCACTGGTCTGCTGATGGGAGGCATGGCGTATTTCATCAGCGCCTGGTGGGGGCGGCTGCCCAAAGTGGTGGCCCTGATCCTGTTCATTCTGCTGGCGGTCATGGTGATTGGTTATCCGATTTACGCGCTGGCCCAATGGTCGGATCGCTACTTGGCGCGAACCCAAAAGCGCAAGGCGCCCCCTCAATGAAGCCTGCGGGTCGCGCCTTGCTGATTTCCACTCCGAACGGCTGATGGCTGGATGGCTCCAGAACTGGCGACGGCGGCGATGGCTGGAACGCTCCAGCATCGCTGAACCTGAGTGGCGGGCCACTGTTGCCTGTCAGCGGCGGCTAGCCGGACTGACCGCGACAGAGTTGGCGCGACTGCGTGATTGCTCAACGCTGTTTTTGCATGAAAAAACCCTGGAACCGGCCGGTGGTCTGGAACTGACGCCGGACATGGGGCTACTCATCGCAGCTTACGCCTGTTTGCCGATCCTGAATCTCGGTCTGGACTATTACCGAGGCTGGCATTCCATCATCCTCTACCCCGCCGGCTTCCTTGCTCACCACGAATACACCGACGCAACCGGCCTCGTTCATCGTGTCCAACGGTGTTTGATAGGCGAAGCCTGGGAGCGCGGGCCGGTGGTTTTGTCCTGGGCCGATGTTGCGGATACGCTGAAAGCACCGGGCGAGAACGTAGTGATCCATGAAATGGCCCATAAGCTCGACAGACTGACCGGCGAGGTCAATGGTCTGCCGCCGCTGCATCGGGATATGAAGATCGCCGATTGGAGTCGTGCGTTCACCGCCGCCTACGAGCATCTGTGCCGGGAAGTTGACCGGGGCCGGCCAACGGCGCTGGACCCTTACGCCGCTGAGAGTCCCGGCGAGTTCTTCGCCGTCGTCAGCGAGGCTTTCTTTGGAGCGCCGGACCTCACGATCCAGCTTTATCCCGATGTTTATCAGCAACTCAAGGTGTTTTACCGGCAGGACCCGCTGGTCTGGATGAACCGGATTGCCATCGACAGCGGGATTGATCGCCTATCGCCAGGAGTTGAATGAGACGCCACTCGATTCTCCGGTGGGCTATCGTCGTTGACCGACGCTCTTTCAGGACTGACGCCCCTTCAGACTCAACCTCGGGCGTCCTATTTCGGTGACCGGTTCCGGCGCTTTAGGCTCGGGCGCTTTAGATTCGGTGATGGGTGCAGCGGCAACCTCCGGCTTGGCTTTCTTCTCAAACACCTGCACGGCGGGACTGTCCAGCCGGAATCCACCTGGAATCGTCGCGCCGATCTTGCCGGTAATCGCCGCGACCCATTGCGGATAGGTTTCAGCGGCG
>JAJHPN010000353.1 GCA_020890855.1 Candidatus Contendibacter sp.
GTGGGATTGCTGAGCGTCAACGATATTCTGGCTTCATTCGGCGCGTTCATGGCGACCCTGATCGCCATCGAAATTTTCCTGAACATCGTGCTGTACCTGCGCGATGACGTACTGCACGTCAAGTTGGTGCTGGCCACGGCGCTGATGGCGATTGCCCGAAAAGTGATCGTGCTGGATTACAACACCGTCGAAGCCGCAGACATCTACGCCACGGCGGCGGTCGTCTTTGCCTTGAGCATCGGCTACTGGCTGGTAGCGAAGAAAACTCAGTAAGCTTTTTAAAAATAATCCAGAAGTCACATAGTTCACGCCACCCCTTCAAGCACCTCGCGTGAACCCGTCTCCAGCCACGACATGCTGCGCATTGTCCTCTGTGGCCTGATGCTAAAAGTAGTTGAGAGATAAAATGATCGAAAATTTATATGAAGCTCTGGAAATACAACCATCAGCTAGACCAGAGATTATTAAAGCCAGTTATCGGATTCTTACACAAAAATATCACCCAGATAAAAATCCTGGCGATAAATTGGCTGAAGAAAAATTCAAGTTTATTCAAATTGCTTATGAAATTTTATCTGATGCAGAAAAACGAAATGCTTATGATGTCTCTTTATTAAGAAAAGTAGACAATAGCGGTGAATCTACCGTACTAGAAAAAAAATCTAGAGCACGCCGCCAGAACCCGCCAGAACCCGTCGCCAACCGTGCCAGCCGCGACATTCTGCACATCGTCCTCAGTGGCCGGATGCTGACTGCCCTGCTGATGGGGTTTTCCTCGGGGCTACCGCTGTTGTTAGCCACCGGATCGGTATTGCAAGCCTGGCTGAAAGAGGCCGGGGTCGATTTGGGAACGATTGGCCTGTTCGCCCTGGTCGGTCTGCCCTATACCCTGAAATTTCTGTGGGCGCCGCTGCTGGACCGGTTTGCGCCCATCGCCGGCATGGGCCGGCGGCGCGGCTGGCTGCTGCTGATTCAGCTCACGCTGATCGCGGCCATTGCCGGCCTTGGTCTGACCGATCCGAAACAAAGTTTGCCGTTGGTGACATTGGCGGCGGTGCTCGCGGCGTTCTTCTCCGCCTCGCAGGACATCGTGATCGACGCCTACCGCCGGGAATCGCTGGCCGATAACGAGCAAGGGCTGGGCGCGTCATTTTATGTGAATGGCTACCGGGTCGGGCTGCTGCTGGCCTCGGGCGGCGGGCTGATTCTGGCCGATTTCATCCCGTTCCAGGCGGTGTACTGGATCATGGCGGCGGCGATGCTGCCCGGCTTGATCACGACCTTGCTGTGCAGCGAACCGCTGGTAGTCGCCGGAGCGCCGCGCACCTTGCGCGAAGCGGTGGTGCAGCCGTTCGTCGAGTATTTTTCCCGGCAGGACGCCCTGCTGATTTTGCTGTTCGTGCTGCTCTACAAGGTCGGTGAAATGATGGCCAGTCAGATGACTACGCCCTTTTATCTGGACCTGGGGTTCACCAAAACCGAGATTGGCGCAGTGGTCAAGCTGTTCGGGTTTTGGGCGACGGTGATCGGCGGATTGCTGGGCGGACTGTTGATGCTGCGGCTGGGCGTCTACCGGGCGCTGTGGCTGTTTGGCGCATTGCAGGCCGTGGGATTGAGCGGCTTTGTCATTCTGGCCCGGCTCGGTCACAGCCTGCCGGGACTGGCGCTGGCGATCACCAGCGAGAACTTGTTCAGCGGCATGGCGACGACCGCGTATGTGGCGTTCATGGCGACGCTGACCCACCGCAAATTCACCGCCACCCAGTACGCGCTGCTCAGCAGCTTGATGGGCATTCCTCGGGTGGTGCTGAACGCCCCGACCGGCTATTTGGCGACATGGCTGGGCTGGGAAGGCTTTTTTCTGTTTTGCATGGCGGCGACTCTGCCCGGACTCTGGCTGCTGACCCAATTCCGGGCGTGGATGGAGCCGGAGCGGAAGGCC
>JAJHPN010000073.1 GCA_020890855.1 Candidatus Contendibacter sp.
TTTGAAATTCTTGATGAAGCAAAACAATGGAAATCATTCGGTATCGAACCACCGAATAGATCTGAAGAATATGCGAGTTGTAGATGGATTGAAGGTGGTTTGAGTTTTGTACCAGACAAATTAAGAGTTTGCCCAAATTGTATAGAAGGAGGAGGAACGCCTGGCTTGACTAAATTCTCAGGTGGGCATTTTTCGATTCGTGAAATTTTGACAATACGGAAACTCATAATCACAGCTAACCAAAATGGAGGTTTCAATGGGTGCAAAAAATGTCCATTACTATTAAAGAAAATGTGGGCGCCTAAGAAATTTCTTTTTGATACAATTTGTTTAGCACATCATACCGTCTGTAACCTTGCTTGCGAATACTGTTATGCGATTCCTGAGGGCAAACAAAAATTACCTCTTTCTTCGATAATTGCGCTTAAACCAACATTTGAGTGGTTAGTTGAAGAAAAATACTTATCCACGGAATCCGTTATTTTATGGGGAGGGGGAGAGCCATTAATTAACAAAGAATTTGAAAGCTTATTCATTTTTTTGACAAAATATGGCGCCACATCGGAAGTTTATACTAATGGAACAATTTTATCAAAAGCCCTTTTAGAGGCGATGATAAATAATAAAGCTTCAATTATGATTAGCATAGATGCTGGAGCAAAGGAAAGTTTCAATATTATAAAAGGGAAAAATCTTTTTGAAAAAGTTATTAAAAATATTGACAAGTATGCCAAAGCCAATAAATATAAAATAATTCTAAAGATGATAATTTGTGATAAAAATAAGCATGAGATAATACCATTTCTAAATATTGCAGAAAAAAATGACATCAGCATAGTGGCCTATGATGTATTGACATACAATAACCATGTAAGTCAGGAAATTATCGATTGCGCCGCTATTTTAAAGTCTGAGGGTATCAAAAGAGGAATTGATGTGCGTGTAGGAGAAGTCGGTACAATATACAATCCAAATGACAATATTAGACAGAGGGTAGAACAGTCTTTTAATTTGCTTTCAGGTAAAAACCGTTTGGAAAGCAATCCAAATATCCAGTCAACGGGCCTAACTGAGGTTCGCACCTGACCCCGCTAACGCGGGGCAGGTGAAGCAAGTCGCTAGCCCTCTCACTCATTGCTCATGCGCCATGACTGAAGTCATCGGAATTGACCATATCTACATCACAGTGTCAGATCTTCTGCGCTCTGAGCGGTTCTACGATCGTGTCTTGCTTGAGGTGCTTGGCTTCCGAAAGAACAAATTCACATTCGGTGGCGATCCCCACGTCCAATACTTCAATCGCCATTTTGGGTATGTTCTTCGCCCGTCGCGCAATTTCAACGGGCATGATTCCTATGCTCCAGGGCTTCATCATTTTTGCCTTCGGGTCGAGTCAGTCGCTGACGTTATCGCCGTTGCCAGTCAGCTTCGCGCCTTTGGTATCGCAGCTTCGGAGGCGGAGCTTTACTCCGAGTATGCTCCCGACTATTGGGCGACCTTTTTCACTGATCCCGATGGCATTCGCCTCGAAGTCACAAATTATCGTCAGGAGCGCCGAGATCGCCATGACAATTGGGAACCAGGGAGTATACCCACTTGACCGATTCAGTCCCAATCAAGCGCATTGCTGACGCAGACGGGGATTCTTCGCGTCGGATTCCACTCACACGCGCTTCGCGCTCACGTCAAGCCCAACGCGTTGGACTTTTTTCGCAGCCACTCCACCTCCACGTGCAGGTGAACCATCTACGGGTGGAGTCGGTCTTGCTCCGCTTCCCGGCGTTGGTTATTCATTCCACCAGGCCGCCCGAACAGTGAACCGCCCCGGGTTTCTCGGAGGCTCCAACATTTGAGAGTATGGAGCCATGAAGACATCAACAAACTTTTCACCGGAAGTCAGAGAGCGAACCGTTCGCATGGTGCGGGAGCATCAAGACGAGCA
>JAJHPN010000138.1 GCA_020890855.1 Candidatus Contendibacter sp.
ACCCGCCGGGGCTGTTCCACCCGCCGGAGCGGTCATGACAAACCGGGTGACGATGTCGACAGCGGTTCCCTGCTGCTCGACGGCGGCGATAGCGTGCGGGAACCCATGGCTGAGGACGAAATGGGTCCAACCCGCGACCGGCATCAACAGCAACGGCGCCAGCCAGTACCAGAGAACAAACATCGGCCCCAGCCACAGCAGTACCCGCAGCAGAAATCGATCGATGGGGCGGCGCGGCGTCATGGCGAATCTCCCGCCATTGAAGACGGATCATCGCCAGTCATGGGCAGCATTCGCACCCACAGCAAATAAACGATCAGGCCATCAAGCATGATCAGCGCCTGCCACAGATAAAGATGCGCCCATTCAAACCAGACCGGATTCCATTGCAAGAGATAGAACAGGCTGACGATCCGGATCACATTGACGATCTGGATCGCCAAAAAGCCCAGTCCGATCCCAATCAGCTTGTGCTTCCAACCCGCCGGCGTAGCCAGGATGGCGGCCAGTAAAACAATCATCGCCTCGACCCCATTGCAACCGGGTTGAATGCTCACTGCCGCCCCGGTCTCGATATTGCTGAGCACAATGCCTTGTGCATGCACCGTACTGTCGAAGGTTTGGGAGACGACCGCGCTCACCTTGGCAATGGCCGCAGTGAACGGTTGAATCACCCAAATCTGCACCGGTTCCATCAGTTCGATAGCGAACAGCGCCAAGAGAGCGATCACGAAAATAATCAATGGCATCAGAGATACGCCTTACAAAAATTTCATCCCGGCTGGCGAGCCAGTCTGGCCGGCAATTCATCCAGCCCCTTGATCACCAGATCCGGCTCGACATCCCACGGATCGAACACAGCGTCCGGCTGGCGTTTGACCCAGACCGCGCGTAACCCGGCGGCCTTGGCGCCGATCACGTCCCAGGCGTTGCTGGACACCAGCCAGGTTTCCCCCGGTGGCCGTCCGGTGCGCCGCGCCAGATAGGCGTACACCGCCGGGTCGGGCTTGAAGGTGCGCAGATCATCAACGCTGACCACGTCTTCAAGATGCGGCAAGGCTCCGGCGTTGCTTAACAGCGCCCGAATGCTGGCTTCCACGCCGTTGGTGAAAGCCACCAGCCGATAGCCTTCCGCTTTGAGCGCCGTCAGGCTGGCGACCACTTCCGGGAAGGTCGGCAGGTAGAGATACGCCTCCAGCAACCGATCATGATCGGATTCCGGCAACTCGCAGCCTAGCGCCTGCTGGGTATAGCGCAGCGCCTGCCGGGTACAGATGTCGAAATCGACATAGCGCCGCATCAGGCCGCGCCGGAACGAAAATTCAAGCTGCTTGATCCGCCACAGGTTGGCGAACGCCACGGCGTGTTCGCCGATCAGCGCCTGCAACGGTTCAGCCAGCGCCAGCGGATCGACCAGGGTGCCGTAGACATCAAAGCCCAGGGCGTAAGTCGGGGGTTCCATACGTGCTACTCCATGTTTCATTCAGGGTTTAACGGTTAAAGGTGGCTTGGCCCGCCAAACCGCCACCGCCAGCAGCAGCCAGGCCACGATAAAAGCAAGACCGCCGACCGGGGTGATCATGCCCAGCCCGCGAACATCGCTCAGGCTGAGGGCATACAGGCTGCCGCAAAACAGGATCAGCCCAGCGGCCATCAACCCACCGGCCCAGCCCAGCAGCGCCGCCGCCGGCACATGCAGGACGAGCAGACCGACGGCCAGCAGGCCCAAGGCATGGTAGAAATGATAGTGTACGGCGGTTTCGTACACGGCCATCATCTCGGGAGTCAGCCTCATTTTGAGCAGATGCGCTCCGAATGCGCCCATCGCCACCGCCAGCAGCAGCGCCAGACTGCCGAAAACCAGAAAAATCCTTGCCCGGACCGGCATGATCCCTCCAAAGGGTCTTGTCACGTTTAGCTATTTTAATCAAGAAATTATCGCTTGAAACTTGAAGAATGCCCTGCTCGCTATTCAATCCATCGCTGCCTTGCCATCGTCTGAACCAGGAATTTCTGTGAATACGCTATCTGCCATCACTTCCCTGCAACCTGCGTCACTGCCGCGCCGCCTTGAACCCGCTGAGGCGTTCTTCTGGTTTCTTGATCATGTTTCAGCGATGAACTTTGCGGTGATCGCCGAAGGCTGCGGCGAACTTGATGACCAGGCGCTGCGGGCGGCGCTGCGCCAGGCTCAGCAGGCCCATCCGCTGTTGCGGGCCGGGATCGCCGCTAATGCCGGGCAGCGGCTGATCTGGTTTCCGGCCCCCGACCGGCGCATGACTTATACCGTGATTGAAACCGGCCCCAATTGGCAAACCCCGCTGGCTGAGGCGATGGTGCAGCCGTTTCCGCTGGACAGCGCGCCATTGGTCCGGGCCATCCGGTTTAACCAGGCTGCCGGGCGCTGGACTGTGGCGCTGATTTTTCATCACAGCGTCGGCGATGGGCGTTCCGGGATCCGGTTGCTGGCGGAAATTCTGGTCAACACCGCCCACCCGGATCGTCCGATGACCGAACATCCCGGTTACCCCTCCGTACATGAGCTTTATCCGGCAGCCTACACCCTCGCGGCGGCCCGCGAGGCTTTCAAGGCGCGGCGCAAGGAAGAATTGCAGCGCTATGGCGCATTGGCCGAATTTCCCGGTTTCAACCGTCAGGCCCCGACAACGCAGCCACGTTTCCAGACCTTGCGGATTGAGCCGGAGCAGTTGCAACGACTGACCGAGCGCTGCCGCATCGCCGGAACCACTATTCACGGAGCGATCAGCGCCGCGCAACTGCAGGCCCTGCATCGCGCCTTTGGCGACGCCGAACCGCGCGCCTTGGGTCTGACCACCCCTGCCGATCTGCGGGCCTATTTGCGGGAACCGCTGGACGACGCCTCGCCGCTGCTGTGCGCGACGCTGGTGACCGGCGTTTACCGGATCGATGCAGAGGGGGAGTTCTGGGCGCTGGCTCGGGCGGTGTCCGACGACCTCAAGCGCCAGATGCAGCGTGGCGACGGACATTTATTTTTCAGCTTGTTCCCGCCGCCTGCCGAGTTTCCGGCGACTGCGGAAGGCATCGCCGCCTTTACCCGAATGATGGCGATGGCTCCGCAAGTGTCGATGGTCAGCAACGTGGGGCGGCTGGCGCCGCTGCCCGAAGCCACGCCGTTTCAGGTGGAAGCGCTGTCCTTTGCCCTGTGTCCGATGACCAGCCATGTGCTGTTTACGGCAGTCGGCACCTTCAATGACCGGATGACTCTCAATGTCAATTTCGACGCCGCCCGGTTGCCGCCGGAACGGGCTATGCCGATCATCGCCGATTTGGAGGCGGCGTTAGGCCGCGCTGCTGAATGAATCAGAAGGCCGGGGTGAGTCCACTCACGCCGGTCCGGTCAGCCGTTGTTGGGCTTCGCGGTATTTGGCGACGGTCCGCTCAACGATGGCGACGGGCAATTCCGGCCCCGGCGGTTGCTTGTTCCAGTCCAGCGTTTCCAGGTAATCGCGCACGAATTGTTTGTCGAAACTGGGCGGATTGACGCCGGGCTGGTGCTGATTCGCCGGCCAGAACCGTGAGGAATCCGGGGTCAGCGCTTCATCCATCAGCGTCAGTTGTCCCTGCTCGTCCAGCCCGAACTCAAATTTGGTGTCGGCAATGATGATGCCCCGCGTCAAGGCGTAATCGGCGGCTTCCCGGTACAGGCGCAGACTGACTTCCCGCACCTGTTCGGCCAGTTCTGCGCCAATCTGGCTGGCGATGGTCGCAAAACTGACGTTCTCATCGTGGCTGCCCAGCGCCGCCTTGGTTGAAGGGGTGAAGAGGGGTTCGGGCAACCGTTCCGCCAGCCGCAATCCGGCCGGCAGGCGAATCCCGCACACCGCGCCCGATTGTTGATAATCCTTCCAGCCGGAGCCGATCAGATAGCCGCGCACAATGGCCTCGACCGGCAAACCCTTCAGCCGCCGCGCCACCACCGCCCGATCCGCGATCCGCGTGCGTTCGACGGGATCGGGCAGAGCCTGTTCCAGGGTTATTTCCGCCCGTTGCTGGTGATTCGCCACCAGGTGGCGACTGCGGGCGAACCAGAAGTTGGAAACTGCCGTCAGCACTGCGCCCTTGCCGGGAATTGGGGTCGGCAAAATCACGTCAAAAGCGGACAGCCGGTCGCTGGCGACCATCAGCAGATGCTGGTGGCCCACGGCATACAGATCGCGGACCTTGCCGCGATAAATCAGCGGCAGACTGAAAATTTCAGGCGGGGCAACAGTGGTCATCAGCGACTCGTTTCTGGAGGGTGGATCACAGCATGCTCACTCGCGAATTGATCGCCGCGCTGAGCCGTTGCACCCAACCGGTGTAGTTGCTGTGGATGCTGGAACCGTTATAGTTCATGTTGATGCTGTCCCGGTACAGGATGCTGTAAGTGTTCCGGTCATAGGGGATCTCAACCTGCACCATGTGATCGCGCACATTTAGCGTGGCGACGATCAGGCCAGGCTGGACATCGTTCATTTGCCAACCCAATGAGGCACCCGCCTGCAGAATAGCGTTCCGGACATCCTTGGCAGAGTAGTTGCGGGTGCTGGTGACGACCGGCGCATCCGTCACGGTGTACACCGAATTGCTGCGGCAACCGACGATGATGGTGAGTGCGGTGAGGGTGACAATGGCTGCCAATGTTTTTAGTTTCATCATGTGACTCCCTGTGAATAAGGTGAAGAGCATGCTGTATCGGCCAATGAAATTATGAGCAATCTCCGGGTGGTAAAATCAAGCCTTCCACCAAAATTTTTTGGTTTCAGTTTTTATTGTAATTTTTTTGAAAAATGTCTGATCCTCCAGTAAGTTTCCTATCTGTTTTGCGCCATCAGTCAATCCGTTATGGACTGGTTGTGATCGCTCTGCTGATTCCAGCGTTGCTGGCGCTGGATCGCCAAACGCCGCCCGTGCTGGATCGCGCCCGGCAGACCTCGGCGCTGGTGCTGGATGGGCAGAATCGCATTCTGCGCAGTTTCACCACCGCCCAAGGAACCTGGCGGCTGCCGACTCAGCCGGATGGCGTCGATCCACTGTATTTGCGAATGTTGCTGGCCTATGAAGACCGGCGGTTTCCATCCCATCCCGGCGTTGATCCTCTGGCGGTGGTGCGGGCGACCGGGCAATGGCTGACTCATGGCCGGATCGTATCAGGCGCTTCGACCCTGACCATGCAGACCGCCCGGTTGCTGGAGCCGCATCCACGCACCTTGACCGGCAAGTTTGGCGAGATGCTCCGCGCCCTGCAATTGGAATGGCGCTATGGCAAGGAGGAGATTCTTAGTTTTTATCTGACCCTTGCCCCCTATGGCGGCAACCTGGAAGGGGTGCGGGCGGCGGCGCTGGCCTGGTTCGGCAAGGAACCGGTCCGGCTGACGGCGGCGGAAGCGGCGCTGCTGGTGGCGTTGCCACAGTCGCCTTCACGGTGGCGTCCGGATCGCTTTCCCGACCGGGCGCGCGCCGCCCGCGATAAGGTGCTGCAACGTATGGAACAAGTGGGCGTACTGACCAGACAGCAGATGGAGGAGGCGCGTCAGGAACCCTTGCCATCCCGCCGCCGGTCGTTGCCTTTTATCGCCCCACACCTCGCCGGCAGATTGCTAAGCGCCCAACCGGACACGATGCTGCATCGAACCTTCATCGACCGGGGTTTGCAGCAGAACCTGGAAACCTTGGCCCGACAACAGCAGAGCGCTCTGGAGCCTTACCGCAGCATGGCGGTGCTGGTGGTCGCCAACCGCGATCGGCGGGTGCTGGCCTATGTCGGCGCCAGCGATTTTTTCGACGCGCGCCGCGCTGGGCAAGTTGACATGATCCGGGCGATCCGCTCGCCGGGCTCTACGCTCAAGCCGCTGATTTACGGATTCGGTTTCGATGATTTGCTGATTCATCCCGAAACCCTGATTGATGATGCTCCGACCCGGTTTGGGGGCTACAGTCCTGGCAATTTTCACCATACCTATGCCGGGCAACTGACGGTGCGCGAGGCGCTGCAGCAATCGTTGAACATCCCGGCGGTCGCGGTGCTGGAACAGGTCGGGCCGGCGCGGGTCGCAGCGCGGTTGCGTGAGGTCGGCCTGCCGCTGTACTGGAATGCGGCCCATCCGCAACCGGGTTTACCGCTGGTCCTGGGCGGGGTGGGCATGAGCCTGGAAGAATTAGTGACGCTGTATGTCGGTCTTGCCAACGGCGGCGAAATTGCGCCGCTGCGGTTCGGTCCCGCCGATCCGGATGAACCGGGTCGAGCCGTGTTGACTGGCGCGGCCTGCTGGTATCTGGCCGATATCCTGCGCAGCGCGCCGCCCCCGCAGAATGTATTGACGCCGAACAGCCTGGCCTGGCCACGAGCCATTGCCTACAAGACCGGCACTTCCTACGGATTCCGTGACGCCTGGGCGCTAGGGTTTGACCCGGATTACACTGTAGGCGTCTGGGTTGGCCGACCGGATGGTTCGCCCAGTCCCGGCTACTACGGGCGCAACACCGCCGCGCCGCTGCTGTTCCGGATTTTCGACCTGCTGCCGGCGCCAGCAACCCCACCTACAGCCCCGCCTGCCGGCGTGTGGCAAGTCAGCCGCGATCAATTGCCGGAGCGGTTGCGCTATTTTCACACCCATCCCGCGCTGGACATCACCGGCGCTCCACCACTGAGCATTACCTTTCCGATGACCGGTTCGATGGTGGAATTGCCCAGCCAGAACGGCGGGCTGGCCGAATTGCCATTGACGGCGAAAGGCGGGGTCAAACCGTTGCGCTGGCTGGTGAATGGACGGCCACTGGCGGGGTCATCCTGGCGACGGGACGCATTCTGGTCGCCGGATGGCGAAGGTCTGGCGCGGATCACGGTGCTGGATCAATCCGGGCAGAGCGCCAGCGCCGAGGTGTGGATCGGCCGGAGTCAGTAGACGTGGCTGAATCGGTAATGATCCACCGGTCAGAAACAAAACGCCCCACACCAATTCAAATGCGGGGCGTTATTTTTCTGGAGCTGGCGAAGGGAATCGAACCCCCGACCCACTGCTTACAAGGCAGTTGCTCTACCGACTGAGCTACGCCAGCGAAGTCTGATATCCACTGAATTCAATCATAATCAATTTTTTCGATCTTTCCAAAAAATTGCGATTGACAGTCCCGGTTTTCGCTACCAAAATACGCGACTCGATTTTGGAGGGGTTCCCGAGCGGTCAAAGGGGGCAGACTGTAAATCTGTTGGCACAGCCTTCGAAGGTTCGAATCCTTCCCCCTCCACCAAATCAGAATGGAAAGCAGTCAGTTTGGAGCGCGTCGGCCAGAAGGGCTTTCGGCGCGGCTAAAGCGGGTGTAGTTCAATGGTAGAACCTCAGCCTTCCAAGCTGATGGTGTGGGTTCGATTCCCATCACCCGCTCCACAAGATGAACTTACTTAAGAAAATTTGCCCATATAGCTCAGTCGGTAGAGCGCATCCTTGGTAAGGATGAGGTCATCAGTTCAAATCTGATTATGGGCTCCACTCTTATTATGATGAGCAACTGGGCGGTGTAGTCCGAATCTCTAGCCTGAGTTTTTTAGGGGAGTTCCAGGATGTCCAAAGAAAAGTTTGAGCGCAGCAAGCCGCATGTGAATGTGGGAACGATAGGTCACGTCGATCACGGCAAGACCACGCTGACGGCGGCGATCACCAAAGTGATGGCCCAGAAGTTTGGCGGCGA
>JAJHPN010000040.1 GCA_020890855.1 Candidatus Contendibacter sp.
CGGAATTCCGCCAGCACCGGCGTCGCCAGTTCGGCAAACGCGGCATCGCTCAGGGCCAGCGTCTTGATGGCTTCGATCAGCCGGCGCTTGCCGACGCTGGCCGGCCACGGCCGATCAGGCGTGGCGGACTGGGCGTCGAGTTCACGGCGCTCCAAGCGACCGGGCGGCAGGCCAAACAGGGTCTTGCGCAGAAACTGGCGCAGTTCTGCGAATGCGGCGAAGCGTTCGCTGGATTGTTGTTCGGCAGCGTTAGCGGGTCGCAATCCGGGCGGCGCGACCGGGCGACGCTGCCGTTCCCACAGCAATCGCACAGTGAACAGGCCGACCTCGCGGTGCGAGCTTTCCATCAGCCAGACCAGCCGGGCCGGGCTGCCGATCTGCTGGTCATGTCGGCGAATCAGGGTCAGGGCGGTTTCGCGGGTGATTTTGTGGCGGCTTTCAGCCAACTGAAACACGCGCTCCGGCAGCAGCCATTCTGCGGGTAAGGCCGATTCAAGCGCGGCTTCGCCTAGATGCAGCAACTGTTCGATGGCGAAGGTCCGTGGTTCGCGGCACTCGCTGTCGGCCAACCGGTACAGCAAGGTTGGATCGTTCCAATGACGCACTTCCTCCCGAGCGATAGCGACCGCCAACCGGCGCACATCGGGCCGGTGGTCATCGAACAGTGGCCGAAGACGGTCAAGCGAGTAAGCGGCGGCGGTCAGTCCGGGCGTGATATTCAGCGCACGGGTTTCCGGATCGCTTGGGCCGAGAGTGGGGTGGTGCGCCTTGAGATAGGCGGCGGCGAAATGTCGCACCGGTTCCGGTTGTGTGGCGCCGCAGGCCAATTCCCACAGGCGATCGATCCCGCTGCGGTCGCCGCTGGCGAAATCGCCGGGCTGGAAAGACTCCAGTAAATAGCGATGAGCGAAATCGTGCAGGGTCGGGTCAGCCTGTCGCGCCATCGCCAGCAGCCAGGGGAGACCCATGCGATTTGGGGCGACCAGTTCCGGGTCGCCGAGCAACTGGAGCGCCAGCGGCCGCAGCGCCCGGCGCAGCGTCAGCCCCTTTAGCCACTCGACATCCAAATCCTCGCCTTTCAACTTGCCCTGCCGCAACCAGCTGGCCACGGCGTCGCTCAGTCGAGGATTCAATAAAGCCTGCTGCATCCAGTCCGAGCCGATCTCGCGGCCCGGATAGTCGGCCAGCGCCTGCAGCGCCCGCTGCTGCGCGATGGGGGCACAACGCGGATCGTCCAACAATTGGCGGTAGTAAGCGGCGGGAACCGCAACTTTCGCTTCCCGGTAGAATTCGAGCACGGCATCGAGAGCCGAAGCGCCCCCTCGTTGGAAAAGATTATTGAGGACGTGGTCGAGATCGGCGTTTTGGACACCCTGTTGGATGAGTTTCGAGATGTGTTGTATCTGGCGTTCGACGGAAGCGTTTTGTGGCCCGGAAGGAGCGAGAGCCACTTCGACGAATTGTTCGGCGGTGATGTCCTGCGGCTTGAAACCCTGCCGCAGCTTGGTTTTGGCAAGCGCGGCGCTAGCCGGGACGTTTAGCAACTTGAGGATTGTCGGCAATCCTAATTCGGCGGGCGAGCGTTGTTCCAGCAACGCCACGGCGAGGGTCTGCGCGTCCTGCATCCCTTCTTGCATCAGCTTGACCAGTTCGGCGACGGGCAGGTCGGTGGCGTAGGCGCGGGCGTAGTCGATGGCGTAGCGGCGGGCCGGGCTGTTGCCGCTGTACAGCAGGTCCAGCACCATGTCGTGCAAGCCGAGTTGTTTCAGTTTGGATTGATGGAACTCGGGATTGTCGCGCAGCAGTTTGATGACGAAGTCGTGAACGATATCCAGCCGTTTGACGCCGAAGCGGGCCAGCCAGGCCGGTTCAATGTGACGCAACACGTCCTTGAAGTCCTGTTCCAAACCGCGAATAGCGAATTCGCAGACTTGCG
>JAJHPN010000428.1 GCA_020890855.1 Candidatus Contendibacter sp.
CCGGGGCGTGATTACGCGCTGATGGAGTTTTGCGGCGGCCACACCCACGCCATTTGCCGCTACGGCATTGAAGATCTGCTGCCGGACAAGGTGCGACTGATTCACGGTCCTGGTTGTCCGGTGTGCGTGTTGCCCAGTGGACGACTGCAATCCGCCATTGATCTGGTCGAGCGGGAGCGGGTGATCCTGTGCAGCTACGGCGATCTGCTGCGGGTGCCCGGCGCTCAGGGCGATACCCTGCTCAAGGCCAAGGCCCGGGGTGCGGAGGTGCGGATGGTTTATTCCATCAGCGACGCGCTGGACCTCGCCCGCGCCCAGCCCGATCGGCCTGTGGTCTTTTTCGCCATTGGCTTTGAGACCACCACGCCACCCACCGCCGTCGCCATCCTGCAAGCCCGGCGCGAAAGACTGAACAATTTCAGCGTGTACTGCAATCACGTCCTCACACCACCGGCGTTGCAGGCGATTCTGGCCGATCACCGTCCCGCATCCGCCCCTGGCGCCAAAGGTAAGGAAACCCTCGACGGCTGCATCGGCCCGGCCCATGTCAGCACTATCATCGGCAGCGCGCCATACCAGTTCGTCGCCGCCGATCATCACCATCCGCTGGTGATCGCCGGCTTTGAGCCGCTGGATGTATTGCAGGCGATTCTGCTGCTGATTCGCCAGATCAACGCCGGCGAGGCCAGAGTCCAGAACGAATACACCCGCGCTGTCACCCCGGAAGGCAATCGCAAGGCGCAGCAGTTGATGGCGGAGGTCTTTATGTTGCGACCGCGCTTTGAATGGCGCGGGCTGGGCGAATTACCGGACAGCGCCTTGGCGATCCAGCCCGAATTCGCCGAATGGGACGCCGAGCGCCGCTTTACCATTCCGACGATTCGAGCGGCCGATCACAAAGCCTGCGCTTGCGCCGAGGTCTTGCGTGGGATCAAGCGCCCGCAGGACTGCAAAGTGTTCGGCACAGCCTGCACCCCCGATCACCCGCTCGGTTCGTGCATGGTGTCCGCTGAGGGCGCGTGTGCGGCGCATTACCACTATGGCCGGTTCCGGCAGGCGGCGGCATGAACCCGATTCCCCAACGTTTTGCCCATCACCTCGACCTCAAGCACGGCTGCGTCGAACTGACCCACGGCGGCGGTGGCCGGGCGATGGCGCAGCTCATCGAGGAGCTGTTTCTGGCCGCATTCGATAACCACTGGCTGCGGGCGCAGGATGATGGCGCCCGGCTGCCGGCGTGCAGCGGCCGCTTGGTCATGGCCACCGACAGCCATGTGGTTTCCCCGCTGTTTTTCCCCGGCGGCGATATCGGTTGTCTGTCGGTTCACGGCACGATTAACGATGTCGCCATGGCCGGAGCGCAACCGCTGTATCTGGCCGCAACGTTTATTCTCGAAGAAGGCTTTCCGCTGGCCGATCTACAGCGAATCGTGGCTTCGATGGCGCGCGCTTCCCGCCAGGCCGGCGTTCCTATCGTCACCGGCGACACCAAGGTCGTGGAGCGTGGCAAGGGCGATGGGGTGTTCATCACCACCACCGGGATCGGCGTCATCCCGCCAGGGGTGGAAATTTCCGCCAGCCGGGCTAAACCGGGCGATGTCATTCTGATCAGCGGCGCACTGGGCGATCACGGCATGGCGGTGCTGTCGCAACGGGAAAATCTGAGCTTTGATACGCCGATTGTGTCCGATACCGCCGCGCTGCATGGCCTGGTGGCGGCGATGATGCAGGTCGCGCCGGGGGTTCACTGTTTACGCGATCCGACCCGGGGCGGACTGGGCAGCGCCCTGAATGAAATCGCCCAACAGTCTGGAGTGGGGGTACGACTGCGCGAGGCGGCGATTCCGGTGCATGAACCGGTGCGGGCGTTGTGCGAGTTCCTGGGACTGGACCCGCTCTACATCGCTAATGAAGGTAAATTGCTGGCAATCTGTCCGGCCGAGCTTGGGGATACGGTGCTGACGGCGCTGCGGGATCATCCGCTTGGCCGGGAAGCAGCCATCATCGGCGATGTGGTGGTCGATGATCATGGCTTCGTCGAGATGGAAACCACCTTCGGCGGGCGGCGCCTGGTGGACTGGCTAAGCGGCGAGCAATTGCCGCGCATTTGCTGATCAGGGGTTGATGGAGGGAAGCGGCGGCATCGCCGCCGCTCTCCCTAATAGTCTCCAGCCTTGAACTAATGCGCCACCGCTCCAGCCGAGCCGAAACCGGTCTGCGCACGCACGTATTGATCCTCGAACGCCTCTTTCTCCTTAGCCGCCCGAACGCTGCTATCCGTCACCGAACCCAGCCAGGCAAAGAAGAACGCGATCGGCATCGAGAAGATCGCCGGCTGTTCATACGGGAACAGCGGCTTTTCGTTGCCGAGCACGACCACCCAGACCGCTTTGGACAGCACCACGATCAACACCGCCGACACCAGGCCGGTGATGCTGCCCCAGATCGCGCCCCGCGTGGTCAAACCCTTCCAGTACATGGAGAGGATCAGCACCGGGAAATTGCATGACGCGGCGACGCCGAAGGCCAGTCCGACCATGAACGCCACGTTCTGCTTCTCGAACGCGATGCCGAGCAGGACGGCCAACACCCCGAGAAACAGCGAAGAACGCTTGGAGACGCGCACTTCCTCGGCCTCGGTCGCCTGACCCCGGCGGATCACGTTGGCGTAGAGGTCGTGCGAAATCGCGGAAGCGCCAGCCAGCGCCAAGCCCGACACGACGGCGAGAATAGTGGCGAAGGCCACCGCCGACAGAAAGCCCAGCATCATGTTGCCGCCGACCGCGTGGGCCAGGTGCATGGCGGGCATGTTATTACCGCCCAACAGCTTGCCACCCAGTTGGCCGCCCTCAAAGTATTGCGGATTGGTGCCGACGATAGTGACCGCCGCCAAGCCCATGATCGCCACCACGGTGAAGAAGAAACCGACGCAGAGGGTCGCGATGAACACGCTCTTGCGCGCCTCCTTGGCGTTGGGCACGGTGAAAAAGCGCATCAGAATATGGGGCAGACCGGCGGTGCCGAACATCAAACCGAGCGATAGGGAAACTGCCGTCACCGGATCAGCCAGCAGGGAACCCGGTCCCATCAACGCGATGCCTTTCTTGGAATTCTCGACTGCCTTGGTCGCCAGCGTCTCGAAACTGAAGCCGAACTGGGAAAATGCCAGCAGCATCACCAGCGTGCCGCCGCCGAGCAGCAGGCAGGCCTTGATGATCTGCACCCAGGTGGTGGCGATCATGCCGCCGAAGGTGACATAAACCACCATCAACACGCCGACGATGACCACCGCGATCCAGTAATCGAGTCCGAATAGCAGCTTGATCAACTGCCCGGCGCCAACCATCTGCGCGATCAGGTAGAACACCACCACGGTCAGTGAACCAATCGCCGCGACGGTGCGGACTTGCCGCTGGTCCAGACGATAAGAGGTGATGTCGGCAAAAGTGAACTTGCCCAGGTTGCGCAGCCGCTCGGCCATGATGAACATGATGAACGGCCAGCCCACGTAGAAGCAGATGCAGTAGATATAGCCGTCGAAACCCTGGAAATAGGTCAGGCTGGTCAGACCGAGCAGGGTGGCCGCCGACATGTAGTCGCCGGCGATGGCCAGGCCGTTCTGGGTGCCGGTGATGCCGCCGCCAGCGGAGTAATAATCGCTGGCTGTTTTGGTGCGCTTGGCCGCCCAGTAGGTGATGCCCAAGGTCATCAACACGAAGATGAAAAACATCACGATGGCGTGGATGTTCAGCGACTGCTTTTCGGCGGTTCCGACATCAGGAGCGGCCAGAGCCAGCCCCATCCAGCTCATCGCCAACGCGATGGCGGCAAATTTCAGCATTCCACGATTCATTCGATGGCCCCCTTGACGATCTCCGAATTAATATCATCAAACTCGCTGTTGGCGCGGCGGACATAGAGGCCAGTCATCAACCAGAACAGCAGGATCATGCCCGCGCCGATGGGCCAGGCGATCGACGCCGTGCCGCCTGCGAAGATGGGCGTAGCCAGCACTTTCGGATTGAACGCCACAATCATGATGAAAATGAAGTAGATGCCCAGGACAATTGCCGTCAGCATCCAGGCAAAGCGGCTGCGCTTGGCGACCAACTCATCGAATTTTGGGTTATTGCGGATCCGCTCATAGATGGCGGTTGACATTATTTTTTCCTCGTGGTGGTAGGTTAAACACACCTGAATGCAGCAAATTTACACTTCAGGTTTATGAAATGTATAAGTCACCCAGAGTTTTGTCTATGATTCCGTATACTAATTACTACTCACTGAAAAGCTATTTTGAAACCTCAATCATCTTATTTGAATAACGTTCGCTTCTAGGAAAGACAGCTTTAGTTGATTCCAGCGCCGTGAACGAAAGACTTAAAACCCTTCTGATCTTGATCGCGTTTCCGACGCTGGCGGCTACTTTGCTGCTGGCCTCCGGCTATGCGTTTTATTACGACCTGGAACCGGACAACCGCCAGCGCTTTGCCGCACTTCTGGCGTCGCGCCGCCAACTGCTGGCCGAAATGGGGGTGCTGAATCTGGCGATCATCGGAGTCGCGTTCGCGCTGATCTGGCAACGCCATGTCAAGGCGTCGCTTCATATCGAGGAAGGCATCCGTATCATGCTCAACGCCAATCCCGGTCATCGCCTTAAACCGGCTGGCCCCTCTGAGCTACAGCGGCTGGCGCAAGCGGTCAATGCCCTGGCGACCCAGAGCGAAGCCCTGGCTCACGACCTTGAGACGCGGATTACCGAGGCCAAGACCTCCGTTGAGGAGGAAAAAAACCGGTTGGCGGCGCTGATGTCCGAGCTGTCCCAAGGGGTGCTGGTGTGCAATCTCGACGGGCGGATCCTGCTGTACAACGAACGCGCCCGGCAGGTGATTTGCGCCGCGCCCAGCTCACAAAGCGGCTGCGCCGCGCCGCTGATTGGCTTGGGGCGTTCGATTTTCGCCGTGGTGGATCGCAGCCTGCTGGCGCACGCCCTGGAAAACATTCAGGCGCAGTTGCAGAAATCGAACGCCGCCGCTCCGGACGCGCAGTTTTTGATCACCACCCGCGCCGGGCAACTGGTCCGGGTGCATATGGCCCCGGTGCTGGCGGCGATCCAACCCGCATCGGATCGGGCGCCAACCATCAGCGGTTTGGTCCTGATGCTGGAGAACATTACCCACGCTTTTGAGCGAGACACCGCCCGCGCCTCGCTGTTGCAGTCCTTCACCGAAGGCAGTCGGGCCGCTATTGGCAACATCCGGGCAGCGGCGGAAACCTTGGCTTCCTACCCCGATGGCAATCACCGTGACCAGTTTCTTCAGGTTATCAGTGAGGAGGCCTGTCGACTGAGCATCCGGATCGACCGGATCGCCGCTGAGCACGCGGACTCCCTGCAAACCGCCTGGCCGCTGGAAGAAATCCTGGGCGCTGATCTCATGACCGCCGCGCAACGGCGGATGGAAAGTCGACTTGGATTGCATACCCAGGCGCAAGCGCCTGACAACGCGCTTTGGCTGAAGGTGGACAGTTACGCCCTGCTGCAAGCGCTGGGCTACCTGGCTGGGCGGTTGCAGGACAGGTATGGGGTGCGTGAAATTAACCTTCATCTGGCGCGGCGCGGACGGATCGCCGAGTTTGATCTAAGCTGGTCATCGCCCACCTTGTCGCCGCAAACCTGGGGCGACTGGGAGCAGGACGCCTTGCGGGCAGGTGGTGAAGACAGCCCCCTGACCTTGGGCGAAGTCATGGAGCGGCACGGGGCGGAGATCGTGTACATGGTGGATCCGGCAGAATTGCGGCCCCGGTTTCGTCTGCTGTTGCCGATTGTCCAGCCGCCGCCGGCAGCGCCCGGCGTGGCGTTGCGTTACGGCGAGAGTCGGCCCGAATTTTACGATTTCGATCTGTTTCAGCAGGCCGGTCAGACTCCGGAACTTGATCATGTGCCGCTGACTGATCTGAACTACACGGTGTTCGATACCGAAACCACCGGCCTTGATCCCTCGGCGGGAGACGAAATTATCTCGATTGGCGCAGTCCGGATCGTCAACAACCGTCTGCTCCGCTATGAAACTTATGAGCAACTGGTTGATCCCCGGCAACCGATTGCGGCCCTGTCGCAAGCGATCCACGGCATTTCCCACGAGATGTTGCGCGGTCAGCCGACCATTGACGAAGCCCTCCCGCAGTTCCATGAATATTGCGCCGATGCGGTCCTGGTCGGTCATAACGCCGCTTTTGATCTACGCTTTCTGCAACTGAAGGAAACCCGAACCGGGGTTCGCTTCACCCAGCCGGTGCTGGATACGCTGTTGCTCTCGCAAGTGCTGCATCCCCATCAGGAATCGCACACGCTGGAAGCGATTGCCGGACGGCTGGGCGTGACGGTGGTGGCCCGCCATACCGCGTTGGGCGACGCGCTGGCCACTGGAGAAGTGTTCCTGCGGATGATCCCGCTGCTGGCCGCTCACGGCGTTCGCACCTTGGGCGATGCGCGGGAAGCCGCCAAGCGAATTTACGACAAGGAGTACTGAGCTATGCCCATGCCGCCGGAATCTGCCGCATCGGCGGCGGGCAGCGCCGCCCCCCGCCGGTTTCCCTGCGCCCAGTGCGGCGCGGCGCTGGAATATCAGCCTGGCGCCGAGGCGTTGTATTGCGGGCATTGCGGGCATAAAAACCGCATCGCCGCCTCCGCCGCGCCGATTGTGGAGCAGGACTTTCGCCAGACCTTGCAGACGCTGGCCGCCGCCGCGCCGACGGATGATCGCATCGCCATTCATTGCGACTCCTGCGGGGCGTCCTACAGCTTTACTGCGGCGGTTCACTCCGGCCAGTGTCCATTCTGCGGCGCGCCGGCAGTCGCACAAACCAGCCAACATCGGCAATTACAGCCCCAGGCCCTGCTGCCGTTCAAAGTGACTCGTGACCAGGCGCGCGCCGCGTTTCGGCAATGGCTGGGCCGGCGCTGGTTCGCTCCCGGCGGTCTCAAGGAATACGCCCGCACCGATGCCGGTCCGGATGGCGTCTACGTTCCCTACTGGACCTACGATGCGGAGACGACCACCCATTATCAGGGCGAGCGGGGCGACGACTATCAAGTTCAGGAAAGCTACCGGGCGATCGAAAATGGTCAGGAGGTCGAGCGCATCCGCACCGTGACCAAAACCCGCTGGACCTCGGCGACGGGCGTGGTCTCGCGCTTTTTCGACGATGTGCTGGTGTTGGCCAGCCAGTCCTTGCCGCAGAATGTGACCGAAGGACTGGAACCCTGGGATTTGGCCCATCTGACGCCCTATCAGGAGGATTACCTGAGCGGGTTTCGCAGCGAAATGTATCAGGTGGAGCTGGATGAGGGGTTTGAACGGGCCAGGGAAATTATGGCCCCTATCATCCGCCGCGACATCGAGCGCGACATTGGCGGCGATCGCCAGCGGATTCACGCGGCCGACACCCGCTACGGCGCGATCCGCTTCAAGCACATCCTGCTGCCGGTCTGGCTGGCGGCGTTCCGGTTTCGGGACAAGACCTACCGGTTTGTGGTCAATGGCCGCACCGGCGAGGTGCAGGGCGAGCGGCCCTACAGCGCATGGAAGATCCTCTTCGCGATCGTGCTGGCGGCGGCGCTGGCGGGCGGCGGTCTGGCGATCTGGCGCTATTATTCGGCAGCGCCGCAACTCTCGGCTCCGGTTCCCAA
>JAJHPN010000071.1 GCA_020890855.1 Candidatus Contendibacter sp.
CCCAGGTTGACCCAACTACCACTACCGCCACCCCGATTACCCCAGCCCAGCGCCTTGGCGTCGCGTTCCGGGGCGAGCGAAGCACCCAACAGCACACTACCGATCACCACTTTTGACCAACGCCCCAAGCTCACCAGAACATCGCGGCGTCCACGCTGCGCCACATCCAGAGTTGCCTGAGCGCTATCCTCAAGCTGCGGGTTTACTGCGAGAGATTCATGCTCTTGATCAGTCATAACCACCTCCGCCTTCTCTAACGACATTAAATGTTTTCCCAGGCTGTATCATTACCCATTAAATTATCGGCGCACCCTCCCTAAATTTCTGCTGAACACCAACCTTGCAGGCTGATTCCATGCTCCATCGCCTACGCCATCGTCGCCTCGCCTACTGGCCCGGCGTCTTATTGCTCGCCCTGCTGATCCTGATGGCTTTCAGCCCGACATCGGAGGTGGCGAAAGCCAGTTCGGGACGCCCTCGCATCGGCCTGGTGTTAGGCGGCGGCGGCGCACGCGGCATCGCGCATATCGGTATCCTCAAAATGCTGGAAGAGTTGCGCATCCCGGTGGACTGTGTCGCCGGCACCAGCATGGGATCGATCATCGCCGGTTTGTACGCCTCCGGCATGACCCCCGAGAAAATGAGCGAAACCGTGCAGAAAATCGACTGGCCACAGGCGTTCACCGATGGCCCGCCCCGCGCCGACCTGCCGTTTCGCGCCAAGCAGGAACAACGGGTCCTGCTGACGGATGCCGGGGTTGGCGTCAAAAACGGGCGCGTGCAACTGCCGCGAAGTCTGTTGCAGGGCCAGAATCTGTTGCTGCTGTTAGAGACCCTGGCGCTGCCGGCGGCTGAAGTCCGCAATTTTGACCAGTTGCGGATTCCCTACCGGGCGGTGGCGACCGATTTGGCGACCGGTAAGCCGGTGGTGCTGAGTTCCGGCAACCTGGCGACCGCGATGCGGGCCAGCATGTCGATTCCCAGCGCCCTGGCCCCGGTTGAGCTGGACGGCAAGCTGCTGGTGGATGGCGGCGTGTCAGACAACGTGCCGGTAGACGTGGCCCGCAATCTGTGCAAACCGGACGTGATTATTGCGGTGGACGTGGGCGCGCCGCTGGCGCCCACCAGCGAACTGACCTCGGTGCTGTCCATCACCGAGCAACTCACCACCATCCTGACCGTCCGCAACGTCGAGCAACAAAAGAAAACGCTGGGTCCCAAAGACATCTGGATCACGCCGGATCTCAAGGATATTAGCAGCATTGATTTCGACCGTTCCGCAGAAGCAGAGAAGGTCGGCTATGCGGCGGCCCAGGCCCAGCGCAGCGCCCTCAGCCGGCTGTCGGCCACGCCCGATGATTATCGGGCCTATCTCGCGGCGCGACCGGATTTACCTGAACCCCACCGCCCGATTATTGATTTCATCCGGATCAAAAATGGCACCCGACTGGCCGATGCGGTCATCGAAAAACAGGTGCATGTCCAACCGGGCGACCGGCTGGATCCGGAGCAACTTAATCGCAACCTCAACGTGATTTACGGAATGGGCGACTTCCAGCAGGTCGATTACTCGCTGGTTGAGGAAGATGGCAAGACCGGGTTGATTGTTGAAGCCACACCACGGGACATCGGCGCCAACACGCTCAATTTCGGACTGTTTCTTGGCGCGAACCTGAAAGGCGACTCGCTGTTCAACATCAGCACCGCCTATACCATGACGCAGATCAACCAGCTGGGCGGAGAATGGCGCAGCTTCGTCCAGATCGGCGGCAACATCGATCTGGAGACCGATTTCTACCAGCCGCTCAGTGCTGCTCAGGATTATTACCTGGATCCTTACCTGAGCTATCAGCAATACAATCTGGATTTGCAAAACGAAGATTCCATCTCCACCAGCGCCAGCTTTCGGGTGCGCGAGGTCGGGG
>JAJHPN010000065.1 GCA_020890855.1 Candidatus Contendibacter sp.
CGGCTTGGGAGAACAAATCCATTGCGATCCAGTCCGGGTCAGTCAAACCGTCGCAGACCACCAGGATTTCCGATGGCCCGGCAATCATGTCGATGCCAACCGTGCCGAATACTTGCCGTTTGGCGGCAGCGACGTAGATGTTGCCCGGTCCGACAATTTTGTCCACTCGCGGCACGGTCGCGGTGCCATAGGCCAGCGCCGCCACCGCCTGCGCCCCGCCGATGCTAAACACTTGATCTACGCCCGCCACAGCGGCTGCCGCTAACACCAGTTCATTGAGTTCCCCACCCGGCGCCGGCGCGACCATGATGATTTCCGGAACCCCGGCGACCTTGGCGGGAATGGCGTTCATCAGCACCGACGAGGGATAGGCGGCCTTGCCGCCAGGCACATACAGTCCAACCCGATCCAGTGGCGTGACCTGCTGACCGAGAACCGTACCGTCGGCTTCGCTGAAACGCCAGGATTCGAGTTTCTGCCGCTCAGCATAGGCGCGAATCCGGGCGGCGGCAGTTTCGAGTGCAGCGCGCTGTTCAGTGGAAATCGCGGCGAGCGCCTGCTGTAACCGGGCAGAGGGAATCTCCAGATCAGCGGCTTGCGCAGCATCCCATCGGTCGAAACGCACGCTGTACGCCAAGAGAGCGTCATCGCCCCGTTGTCGCACCTGAGCGAGGATCTCACGCACAATGGCGGTCACGGTTTCATCAGCGACGCCTTCCCATGCGGTCAGCGCTTCGAGACGCGGCCAGAAGTCGGCGGCGGCAGTGTTCAGGCGTTGGATGGTCGGCATTGGCGACTCCAGAAAAACTAACGTGTCCACAAAAGTCACGGAAGGCGCAGAAAAATGAAGAAGAAAAATTACCTGAAAAACCAATGAAATAGTTTATCCGGTAGCGACTACTGCGGCCATGCGCGCCATGATCGCCTTGATCCGGACATGTTTCATCTTCATCGCTGCTTTGTTGACGATCAATCGGGAACTGATGTCAGCGATATGTTCGAGCGGCGCCAGGCCATTGGCTTTTAAAGTGTTGCCGGTATCCACTACGTCAACGATGTAATCCGCCAATCCGACCAGCGGGGCCAGCTCCATCGAACCATACAGCTTGATGACCTCTACCTGCCGGCCCTGGTCGGCAAACCAGCGGCGGGTTGTATTGGCGTATTTGGTGGCGATGCGTGGGCGGCTCCGCCGGGGCTGGTGGTTGGGATCACCGGCCACCATCAGCCGGCAGCAGGCGATCCGCAAATCCAGCGGTTCGTACAAGCCTTCACCACCATGTTCCAGCAGCACGTCCTTGCCAGCCACGCCTAAATCCGCCGCCCCGTATTGCACATAGGTGGGCGTATCGGTAGCGCGGATAATCACCAGTTTCACGTCCGGCTGATTAGTGTCGAGAATCAGCTTGCGGCTGGTTTCCGGATCATCGATTGGTTCGATGCCCGCTGCCGCCAGCAACGGCAGGGTTTCCTGAAAAATCCGGCCCTTGGACAGGGCGATCGTCAATGCGGTAGTCATACCTGGCGTTCCGTCAACATGAAGTGAATACGTCCCCGCTCTTCTTTCCCTCTTTAGAATCCTTATGTTTCCTTTTTCCTTCCCTGTGTTCCGCGCCTTCCATGGACCACAATCATTTCAGTCCGGCGTCCGGCGAATCCGCGCGCCCAAGTGCGATAGCTTTTCCTCAATACCGTCATAGCCGCGATCAATATGGTAAATCCGATCCACGACGGTATCGCCATCCGCGATCAGCGCGGCCAGCACCAGACTGGCTGAAGCCCGCAAATCAGTCGCCATGACCGGCGCCCCGGTCAGTTGTGGAACTCCAATACTGATGGCGGTATTGCCTTCCAGGGTGATTTGCGCCCCCATCCGTTGCAGTTCCTGAACGTGCATAAAGCGGTTTTCAAACACGGTTTCGGTGATCATCCCGGTTCCTTCGGCCACTGCATTCAGCGCCACAAACTGCGCCTGCATGTCGGTCGGGAAAGCGGGATAAGGCGCAGTGTGAATCCGCACCGCTTTGGGCCGGCGACCGGCCATGTCCACTTCAATCCAGTCCGGGCCGGTATTGACCCACGCGCCGGCCTCCTCCAACTTGACCAACACCGCCTCCAGCGTATCAGGCCGGGTGTCCTTAACCTTGACCCGCCCGCCGGTGATGGCCCCGGCCAGCAGATAGGTGCCAGTCTCAATCCGATCCGGCAATACCTGATAATGCGTTCCGTCGAGCCGTTCCACGCCATCAATGACCAGGGTGCCAGTGCCGGCGCCGCTGATTTTGGCGCCCATTGCGCTTAAAAAATTTGCCAAATCCACGACTTCCGGCTCACGGGCGGCATTTTCGATAATGGTGACGCCCCGCGCCAAAGTGGCCGCCATCAGCAGGTTTTCGGTGCCAGTCACCGTAACCAGATCGAGAACGATATGTGCGCCTTTCAACCGATCAGCGCGGGCGCGGATATAACCGTTTTCAACCTTGATATCCGCGCCCATCGCTTCCAGCCCCTTGATATGCAAGTTGACCGGGCGCGAACCAATGGCGCAACCGCCTGGCAACGACACCTCGGCCTGACCAAACCGGGCCAGCAACGGTCCCAGCACCAGAATCGAAGCTCGCATGGTGCGCACCAATTCGTAAGGGGCGTGAAAGGTCTGGATGGTGCGCGGATCGACCTGGATGTTCATCCGCTCGTCGATCACCAGATCAACGCCCATCCGGCCCAGCAGTTCCATGGTGGTGGTGACATCCTGCAAATGCGGAACATTGCGGATCGTGACAAGGCCATCGGCCAGCAGGGTAGCGGCCAGGATCGGCAGCACCGCATTTTTGGCCCCGGAGGCCCGCAATTCGCCCCGCAGCGGAACGCCGCCGTTAATAATCAGTTTGCTCATGATTCCAGAGTAAAAAGTGAAGAGTAGGAAGATGGAGAATCAGGCCAGTGGCAGGATGCTTTCCAGCCCGGCAACCTGAATAATCGCCCGCATCTGGGCTGGAACATTGACGAAGGTCAGCGCCTGCTGGTCACGGTGCGCGGTGCGCCACCAAGTCGCCAACAAGGCGACGCCCGCGCTGTTGGAACGGTGGACGCCGCTCAGATCAATCTGGCGGATCGACTCAGCCCGAAACCAGAGTCTGGTTGTTTCCCATAGTGCTGCGACCGAGGCGAAATCCAGTTCGCCGTGAACATGCAGGGTGTCGCCAGCGCGAGTGGCGGTTGCGGCGATCATCAGCGATGGACTTGAGCGTTGCGCTGCTGCAAATCGGCGATCACCGTATCCAGGCCACTGCTGCGAATCTGGCTGGCGAAAGTGCTGCGGTAATTGGTGACCAGACTGACCCCGTCCACTGTCACGTCGTAGACTTTCCAGCCCTCGTTATTAAGATGCATGCTGTAGTTAATCGGGATTGGCGATCCGGTTCGCACCCGGGCTTCGGTCTTGACCGTGGCTTCGCCGTTATCCACCAGCGTCGCCTGTGGCAGCACCCGGATCTCGCTGTCCGAATATTCCAGCAACGCCTTGGCGTAGGTACGGACCAACAAGGTACGGAATTCATTGGAAAACCGACGCCGTTGCTCCGGGGTCGCTTGTTGCCAGTTCCGGCCCAGCACCCAACGTGACATCAGTTCAAAGTCAAAATTTGGCAGCACAATTTGATCCACCAAATCGTAAATGCGACTGGAATCCTGGCGCAGCGTCTCACGATTCTTCCGCAAGGCGTCCAGCATCTGGGCCGAAGTGTCCTGCACAATGTCCTGAGGTGCTTTAACCGCCGCCCAAAGCATTCCGCTGCCCAGCATGAACAGCAGCAACCCAAAAGTAATTAATTTTTTCATCGAACGGGAAACTCCTAAATCAATCATTTTCATGCGTTCCGGGCTTGCCGTGGATACTCTCATGGCAACCGCTACTTCCGGGGCGCATCGCCGGAAGCCGCACTGGTCAACATCCGGCCAATCAGTTTTTCCAGCACCAGCGCTGATTGGGTCAGCTTGATGACGCTGCCGTTTTTGAGATAGCTGTCCATGCCGCCTGGTTCCAGACTGACGTATTGCTCGCCCAACAAACCAGAGGTCAGGATGCTGGCCCCTGAATCAGCCGGCAATCGGTCATAGCGGGGATCAATGGACAATGTCGCCACCGCCTCATAGCTTTGTCGATCCAAATCAATGCTGATCACCCGGCCAATCCGCACTCCGCCCAGCGTGACCGGCGCTCGCACCTTGAGGCCGCCGACATTTTCAAACCGGGCCGTAATCCGGTAACCCTGATCATTGCCGATGCTGGTCAGATCGCTGACCTTGAGCGCCAGCAGCAGGAACGCCGCCAGTCCCAGCGCGATGAACACCCCGACCATCAGCTCCAGATTTTTTTGCCGCATGATTACCAGTCTCCAAACATCAGCGCGGTTAGCAGGAAGTCCCAGCCCAGCACCGCCAGTGAAGTAGTCACTACGGTTCGCGTGGTGGCGCGACTGACGCCTTCCGACGTGGGCAGCGCCTCATAACCCTCAAACAGCGCCACCCAGTTAGCCAGCAACCCGAATACGGCGCTTTTGATCAGGACGCCGTTGCCGACATCGGCAAACAGTTGCACCTTGGCCTGCATTTGCGCCCAGAACGCGCCGCCATCCACGCCCAGTTGAATGACCGACACAACATAGCCGCCCAGAATGCCGACGGCGGTGAAAATGCCAGTCAGGATCGGTACGGCGATGCAGCCCGCCAGAAAGCGGGGCGCCAACACCCGCTGAAACGGATCGACCGCCATCATTTGCATGCTGGCCAGTTGCTCAGTGGCTTTCATCAGCCCGATCTCGGCGGTCAACGCCGAACCAGCCCGCCCCGCATAGAGCAGCGCGGTCAGCACTGGTCCCAGTTCCCGGATCAGCGACAGCGCCACCACCGTCCCCAGCGAGGCGGTCGCGCCAAAATCAACCAGGTTGGCGTAACCCTGCAACCCCAGCACCATTCCGACGAACAGACCGGACACCAGAATGATCGGCAACGACAGGACGCCGACCATATACAGTTGCTTAATCAGCAGGCCGGGGCGCTGGAACAGGAATCGTAACGCACCCAGCAAACGCAGCAAAAACAGGTTGGCCCGACCCAATCGGACCAGTCTGTCGAGCGCGAAGCCACCCATTTCCGCCAGCCAGGCCATCATGTGGATGCCTCCGCCAGCAAATCGCTGGAATAAGGCGGCGCTGGGTAGTGGAACGACATCGGGCCATCGGGACGAGCGTGCATGAATTGATCGACCCACGGCGAGGCCGAGCAGTCCAGGTCTCGCGGTGTGCCATGCTCCACCACCCGCCCGGCGGAAATCAGATAGAGATAATCGGCAATGGCGACGGTTTCCTTGACATCGTGCGAGACGATGATGCTGGTCAGACCGAGCGCGTCATTCAGCGTCCGAATCAGTTTGACCAGCACCGCCATTGAAATCGGGTCCTGGCCGGCGAATGGTTCGTCATACAGAATCATCAATGGATCGAGGGCGATGGCGCGAGCCAGCGCCACCCGCCGGGCCATGCCGCCGGACAGTTGCGCTGGCATCAGCTCACGGGCGCCGCGCAGCCCGACCGCTTCCAGCTTCATCAGCACCAGGGTGCGAATCAGCTGTTCCGGCAGACGGGTGTGTTCACGCAGCGGAAAAGCAACATTCTCGAACACGCTGAGATCGGTGAACAATGCACCGCTTTGAAACAGCATCCCCATCCGTTGCCGCAACTGGTACAAGTCCCGCCGCCGGAGCTCGTGAACGCAGACGCCATCCACCTCGATACGCCCGGCGTCCGGCCGCAACTGGCCGCTGATGAGTTGCAGCAGGGTAGTCTTGCCGGTGCCGCTCGGCCCCATGATCGCGGTGACTTTCCCCCGAGGGATATCCAAATCGACTCGGTCGAAAATCGGCCGCCCGTCGCGATGAAACGACAAGCCGCGCACCGTAACCACGGTTACGTCCGGTGTAAGTTCTGAGGAGGAAATAGACGAAATAGCAGATAGGGACATCCGGAATGAGGCCAGATCGCAGGGCGGCGCCGAGGCGCGGGAACAGTGAAGAAAGCGGATTAGTTTCCGGTCTGGGCGCAAGCAAGTCAAATTACTGTCGCCGGTGGTCAGGCAAATTTGGCAATTTCGGAGTGGAACGTCTATCTTTTCCCATGCTCATACCGGCCGAGCGTCATCGGGCCGTTTTCGATCCGGGTCGGTTCGTGCCAATCGCTCTCCTGTGGGGCGGGATGAACCCAATCCGGAACGGTTTTTCTTTTTTCATTTCACTCATCGCGACGAAGGTCAGACTCATGGCAAAACAATACATCTACAAGTACACCGAAGGGGACGGCAAGAACAAAATGCTGCTCGGCGGCAAGGGCGCCAACCTCTGCGAGATGACGCAGATTGGCCTGCGGGTGCCGCCGGGCTTTGTGATCAGCACCGAGGCCTGTCTGGACTACATCGCCAACAATCGCCTCCCTGACGGGGTAATGGACGATGTGCGGGCGCACATGGCCTGGCTGGAAAAGGAAACCGGCAAGCAGTTTGGCGGCGCGGACAATCCGCTGCTGGTGTCGGTGCGTTCCGGTTCCTCGATGTCGATGCCGGGGATGATGGACACCATTCTCAACCTCGGCCTGAATGAGAAGACCCTGGCCGGGCTGATCAAACTGACCGGCAACGAGCGGTTCGGTTATGACGCTTATCGCCGCTTTATCCAATTGTTCGGCAAGATTGCGCTGAACGTCGATGATCATTTCTTCGACGAACACTTCGAGGCGATCAAGCGCCGCGCCGGGGTCAAGATCGACTTGGGTCTGAGCGCTGAAGACCTCCGCGACATCGGCCAGTTGTTCCTGCAGGTCGTTCAGGAGCAGACCGGGCGGCCGTTCCCACAAGACCCCTACGAACAACTGGAACTGGCGATCAAGGCCGTGTTCGGCTCGTGGATGGGCCAGCGCGCCGTGGATTACCGCCGCGAATTCAAGATCACTCCGGAGCAGGCCAGCGGCACCGCCGTCAACATCGTGACCATGGTGTTCGGCAACATGGGCAACGATTGCGCCACTGGCGTCGGTTTCACCCGCGATCCCGGCACTGGCGAAAACGTGATGTACGGCGAGTACCTGGTCAATGCCCAGGGTGAAGATGTGGTCGCTGGCATTCGCACGCCTAAGCCAGTCGCGGAGATGAAGGACGAAATTCCGGATTTATACCGGCAGCTGGTGGAATTACGGGACAAGCTGGAAGGCCACTACCACGAGGTGCAGGACTACGAGTACACCATTGAAAAGGGTGTGCTGTACTGCCTGCAAACCCGCAACGGCAAGATGAATGCCCAGGGTATGGTGCGCAGTTCGGTGGAAATGGCGAACGAAGGCCTGATTAGTCGCGAGAAAGCGCTATTGCGGATTGATCCGGAGTCGCTGGAACAGATGATGTTCCCACAACTGGATCCCAAGCATAAAGCCGCACCGGCGGCGGTGGGCATGGGCGCTTCGCCGGGCGCTTCGTCGGGCAAAATCGTGTTCGACGCCGATACCGCCGTAAAACGCGGTCGCGGCGCGGGCGAAAAAATTATCCTAATGCGCGAGGAAACCAAGCCGGAAGACATTCACGGCTTTTTCGCAGCGGTCGGCATCCTGACCAGTCGCGGCGG
>JAJHPN010000201.1 GCA_020890855.1 Candidatus Contendibacter sp.
GACAGCGCCTCCAGCCTGAATCTCGATCAACTGGAGTACACCCGGCGGCTGGAAGATCGCTACGCCCGCCGGGTTGAAGATCTGCTGATCCCGGTTTGGGGTTCAGGGCGGGTCCGCGCCCAAATCTCGCTGGAGCTTGATTTCACCACCAGCGATGAAACTGCCGAGCGTTACGAACCCCGCCAGGAACCGCGCCCGATCCGCAGTGAGCAGTTGCTGGAAGAAACCAATCCCCGGACGCTGCCAGCCGGTATTCCCGGCGCGCTGTCCAACCAGCCGCCCGGCGCCGCGACGGCTCCCGAAGTCGCCGGCCAGAACCCGCAGAATCCCGCAGCGCCGGGAGCCGCGACCCAAACCACCGCAACCGCGACATCGCCCACCCGCAAGGAAGTCACCCGCAACTACGAACTGGACAAGCGAGTCAGCCACAGTCGCAACTCGCCAGGGCGGATTCTCCGAGTCTCCACGGCCGTGGTGGTGGATGACCGGATGACGGTCGAAGACGGACAGCCGGTCCGCAAACCGTTGACCCCGGAAGAAGTGGAGCGCATTACCGCCCTGGTCAAGCAGGCGGTCGGTTTCAGCGCCGAGCGGGGCGACAGCGTCAATGTGCTAAATGCGACCTTTGCGCCTTCCGGATTTGATGAACCCATCGTGCCGATGTGGCAACAAGCCTGGTTCCTGGAACTGGTGAAATGGGCGGTGGTGGCGGTGCTGGCGCTGGCGATCCTGCTGCTGGTGGTGCGGCCGGTGATGCGCCGGCTGTTGCCGCCGCCGGTTCCGGTCGAGGCCCACAGCGGTAAAAACGGGAATGGCCAGGACGCCGCGCCGGCGCTGGCCGGTCCCGGCGAACCCGGTATCGAAGGCTTGCTGGAAGATCAGGTCGAGATCAGCGGCGCGCTGGAAAATGGCCGGCACAAGGTGTTGCCCGGTCAGGCGCTTGAACAACTCGAACAACGCATGGATCTGGCCCGCACTCTGGTGGCCGAAGACCCGAAACGGGCTGTCCATGTCATCAAGAACTGGCTGACCAGCGAGGCTTAGACGATGCCGGAACTCACAGCAACCCTCAAGGGCGTGGAACGAGCGGCGGTGGTGCTGATGGCGCTCGGCGAAAGCCACGCCGCTGAAATTCTTCGCCATCTGGATCCGCGCGAGCTGCACAAACTGGGCGTGGCGATGGCCGGTCTGACCCATGTCAACCGCGACCAGATCAGCGAGATCGTCCATACTTTCAATGAAGAAGTCGGCAACCAGAGTTCGCTGATGCTGGATGGCGAAAACTATGTGCGCGGGGTTCTGACCCGGGCGCTGGGCCGCGAGAAGGCCAAGGGCGTGCTGGAGCACATTTTCAGCGGCGAGCCTCAGTCCGGGGTCGATTCGCTCAAGTGGATGGACGCCAGCGCGATTGCTGGCGGGCTGCGTGATGAGCATCCGCAAGTCGTGGCGCTGGTGCTGTCTTCCCTGCAAGTCGAGCAGGCCGCCCAAATCGTCAACCTGCTGCCGGCAGGGTTGCGCGATGAAGCTCTGTTGCGGGTCGCGACGCTGGAAGAGGTGCCGGCGGATGCGCTGACCGAATTAAACGATCTCATCGAGAAGCAGGTGATGCGGAATATCAACGCGGCGGTGAAATCCAAGATTGGTGGTCCCAAGCGGGCTGCCGAAATCCTGGGCAGGCTGGATGCGGGCATCGAAGGCCAGATTCTCGATAACATCAAGGAAGCCGACGCCGATCTCGGTTCCAAGATCGAGGATTTGATGGTGGTGTTCGAGAACCTGCTCAACCTCAGCGACCGCGATATTCAGGCGCTGATGCGCGAAGTGTCCTCGGAAACCCTGCTGGTGGCGCTGCGCGGCGCCGACGAGGCGGTTCGCCACAAGATCATGGGCAACATGTCGCGGCGCGCTGCCGATCT
>JAJHPN010000084.1 GCA_020890855.1 Candidatus Contendibacter sp.
AACTGACCCCCAATTACATCAAGCTCGATGGCAGCTTGATTGAGCGGCTGGCCAAGGCCAAGGATGAGAACAGCCGCCGGGCGATGGCGGTGCTGACCCAGCAGGCCCAGAGCTTGAGCATCCGGGTGGTCGCCGCCGGGGTGTCCACGGCGCCGCAGATGGCCAGCATCTGGCAATTCGGCGTCACCTTGGTGCAGGGTAATATGGTGGCGGAAGCCGGTCCCAAACCCGACTTTGATTTTCACCAGTACGCCGGCTAAAACGCCCCCGCTTTCCGCAATCCCTGTCGCCGCGTCGGACAATCAATCGATCCGACGCGGCGCTTTAGCATCCGTCAGGCCTGTTGCCGCAGGGCGGCGATGCGCTCTTCCAGCGGCGGATGGGTCATCAGCAGTTTGCGCAGCCCGTCGCTCAGCCCGCCGGTGATGCCGAACGCCGCCATCTGTGAGGGTAATTGCGAGGGTTCGTGCAATTGCTGCAACCGCTCCAGCGCGGCAATCATCTTGCTGCGGCCTGCCAGCCGAGCGCCGCCGGCGTCGGCGTGAAATTCCCGGTAACGGCTGAACCACATCACGATCAGCGAGGCCAGGAAGCCAAACAGCAGTTCCATCACAAAACTGGCGAGGTAATAGCCGATGCCGGGGCCGCGCTGGTTGTCCTTGGCGAGAAACTGATCCACCGCGTAACCGACCACCCGCGCCAGCACGATTACGAAAGTATTTAACACTCCCTGCAACAAACTCAGCGTCACCATATCGCCGTTAGCGACGTGAGTCACTTCATGGCCCAGCACCGCTTCCGCTTCTTCGGCGCTCATCTGCTGCAACAGGCCGGTGCTGACCGCAACCAGCGCCGCATTGCGGTTGGCTCCGGTGGCGAAGGCATTGGGTTCCGGCGAGTCGTAGATCGCCACTTCCGGCATGCCAATGCCCGCCGCCTGCGCCTGGCGCTGGACGGTCTCCACCAGCCAGCGTTCAGTTTGCGTACTGGGCTGCTCGATCACTTGAGCGCCTACCGAGCGTTTGGCGACCCACTTGGACATCAGCAGCGAGATCAATGAGCCGCCCATGCCGAAAATGGCGGCGAAGATCAACAGGCTGGGCAGATTCAGCCCGGACTGGTACAGAAACCGGTCAACGCCCAGCAGCCGGGCGACGAAGCCGAGCAGCAAGACCACCGCCAGGTTGGTGGTGAGGAACAGCAGGATGCGTTTCATGACAAGGCTCCATTGCGGAAAGGTCAATCACTCTATGGGCGGGTTGCCAGAAATTTCAAGCCGGTTGCGGTCGGCGCGTGATCAACATGGCGTCGCCGTAGCTGAAGAAACGGTAGCGTTGCTCGACCGCATGACGGTAGGCCGCCAGCGCCTCGGCATGACCGGCGAAGGCCGCCACCAGCATCAATAAGGTGGATTCCGGCAGATGGAAGTTGGTGATCAGCGCATCCGCCACCCGAAACCGGTAGCCGGGGTAGATGAAGATGCGGGTTTCGCCTTGCCAGGGTTGAATCACGCCAGACTGGGCGGCAGTCTCCAGCGCCCGCACCGCAGTGGTGCCGACGGCGACGATCCGCCCGCCCTGTTGCTGCGTTTGGCGAATCTGGTCGCAGGCTGCTGCGCTCACCTCAATCCATTCCGGGTGCATCTGGTGTTCCGTAATCTGCTCGACTCGCAACGGCTGAAAGGTCCCCGCTCCAACGTGCAGGGTGATAAAGGTTTGATCCACCCCCATCGCCGCCAATTGCTCCAGCAATCCTTGATCGAAATGCAATCCGGCGGTCGGCGCGGCCACCGCGCCCGGCTGGCGGGCGTAGACTGTCTGGTAACGATCCCGATCTTCTGCGGTTGGTGCGCGGTGGATGTAGGGCGGCAGCGGTACCTGCCCATGCCGCTCCAGCAGGGCCAGCACCGGTTCATC
>JAJHPN010000061.1 GCA_020890855.1 Candidatus Contendibacter sp.
GCGACGATGATCGCCAGCAGATAACTCCCCCCGCCAGCAGCGATCAACCCGCTCAACCGCCACAGCCGTTCCCCAGCGCGGGCGTCAATCCAGCTTTGCAGATCACCCGCACCCAAACCCAGCGTCAGACCCATTGCCAGAGTAGCGACCGCCAGTTGCAGCAGAAACTTCACCCACCCCGGACGTGGCTGGTAAATACCACGTCGCCACAGGTTGATCCCTAGCAGTCCGGCGTTAAGGAAGGCGGCCAGTGCGGTAGACAGCGCCAGTCCGGCATGAGCCAGCGGCCAGATCAACACCAGGGTCATGGCGGTATTCGCCCCCATAGCGATCAAGCCGTATTTGACCGGCGTGCGGGTATCCTGGCGGGCATAGAAACCGGGGGCGAGCACCTTGATCAGCATGAAGGCAACCAGCCCCAGCGCAAAGGCCATCAGGCTGCGGGCGGACATTTGTACATCATGGGCGTCGAATTCCCCGTACTGAAACAGCGCTGACAAAATCGGCCCGGCCAGAATCATCAGCGCTACGGTGGCGGGAACCCCGATTAGCAGCGCCCAGCGCAACGCCCAGTCGAGGGTATGGGAAAAATCATGGGTCTCAGCGCTGGCGTGATGGCGGGACAGCTTAGGCAGAATAACCGTCCCCAACGCCACCCCGAAAATGCCCAGTGGGAACTCCACCAACCGGTCGGAGTAATACAACCAACTGACGCTGCCTGAGACCAGAAACGAAGCCAGCAGGGTATCAATCAGCAGATTGACCTGCGCCACCGATGAGCCAAACAGCGCCGGCAGCATCAGTTTTAACACCTGTTGCACGCCCTGAGCCGCCCAGCCCCAGCGCGGGCGCGGCAATAGCTTCATCTGACCTAGAAAGGGAATCTGGAACCCCAACTGGATGATCCCGGCAATGAACACCCCCCAAGCCAATCCCACGACAGGTCGATCCATCCGGGGCGCGAGCCAGAGCGCAGCGGCGATCATGGTCAGATTGAGCAGCACCGGGGTCACGGCGGGAATGGCGAACTTGCCGCAACTGTTCAGCACCCCGCCGGCAAAAGCGGTCAACGAGATGAACAGCAGATAGGGAAAGGTGATCCGCAGCATTTCCACCGTCAGTTCATACTTGCCGGCATCGGCGGTGAAACCGGGAGCAAACAGCAGAATTAACACCGGCGCAGCAATCACACCGATTGCGGTAATCAGCAGCAGGATTGCGCCCAAGGTTCCGGCCACCTGATCGACCAGTTCCTTAAGTTCCTCGCGGGGGCGCTGGGTCTGGTATTCTGAAAACACTGGCACAAAAGCTTGCGAGAAAGCGCCCTCAGCAAACAGCCGGCGTAAAAAGTTGGGGATGCGAAAAGCGACGAAGAAAGCGTCCGTGCCAGATCCAGCTCCAAACATCTGCGCGTAAACCATATCGCGGATAAAGCCGGTCACTCGTGACAGCGAAGTCATGGCGCTGACGATGCCCGTAGATTTGAGGAGAGCCTTGCTCATAGGAAATGCAAACCTGCGCCGGGTAATACGGAGCGCGGATGATAGCGGGATTTGAGTGAGACTGTCAGAAAACGACTACGGCGCTCATTGGATAGGCGCTCGTTGGCGCCATAGCTCTATTGAAGCTACTCCAGACAGTTGACACGAATCAGCAAGCCTCTTAGAATCGCGCTTCCCTGGAGTTATGGGGCCATAGCTCAGCTGGGAGAGCGCCTGCATGGCATGCAGGAGGTCGGCGGTTCGATCCCGCCTGGCTCCACCACCCCCAACCGTCAATATCGACGGTTTTTCTTTTCTGCATTTCTGTCCCCATCGTCTAGAGGCCGAGGACACCGCCCTTTCACGGCGGTAACAGGGGTTCGAATCCCCTTGGGGACGCCAATTAAATCAGGCGGTTAGAATCTGTCTTG
>JAJHPN010000141.1 GCA_020890855.1 Candidatus Contendibacter sp.
AGGCCAGAGAGGTTTTTTCATGCGCCATGACGCTGCGCCTGCAACCAGAGCGCATGTTTCCGCCGCATATCCTCCAGCACCTCCAGATCAATGAGATCATCATTGCGGATCCGCTCGTCGTAATTCTCCCAGCCCATGAAATCCCGCAACGCCTTGCGCAGATTCTCATCGCACAACCCGGTTGCTGCGCCTTTATAGAAACCGCGCGCATGAAGAATTTGCTGAAGTTCGTTGGCGATGGCGGTCTCTATTGTGACCAGTTGATCGGGGTTGCTGCGGAAATAGGTCAGCCGATGAATAGCGTACAGCCGTTCCAATTCAGCAATCGGGGTTGGATGATCGTAAATCGAAATATCCACATAGCGATCATCGAAGCCGCCATAACCACCACCGGCCCGCACGACCAGCAATGCCACGGATTGTTGGCCGCGCCGGTCGCCACCACCGGCCTGTCCGGCCTGCAATGCCGCCATCAGTCGCTCCGCCAATGATCCTGACCGTTCCGTAAAGGTTTGCACCATATTTTCCACAACTTGCGGCCCGGCCAGCGTATTACCCTGCGCCGCGCAACAGGGACCTTGCACACTGCCGGCCCAATCGAAACAGTGCGCCCCGGTAAAACTAGCGGCTCGGCCTTGTGCGTCAATAATCCCGACTTGACGATAGTCGCGCTGCTCGTCATTGCCGGTCAGAATCTCGATGGCCTGTTGCGGGGAAGCGCCGTTTTCCAGCAGCGCCAGTCCGCGTGGGCCATAGCTGGTATTGCAATAGGATTGGGTCGCCACTGCACCAATTCCGGCTTTGGCGAAGGGAATGGAAACGCCGACATTAGGGAATTTGGATTGCACGGCCACGCCCAGATCGCCATTAGCGGGGTCGAAAGCCACAATAGAAAAAGTCATGGGGAATACTCCAGTCAATTAAGGCAAAGTCGTTTTGTCCACGGAACGCACGGAAAAACGGAAAATTCTTGAGCAGTTTTTTCGCTATCGTTTTAATCCTGATTTTCTTGTTTTTTGGTGTCTTCCGTGGACGAAATCAGTTCAGATTAATCGTAAGTTCTCATTAACTGCAGGTAAACCGGCATGTATCAAAATAATACTTTAAGATTTTCAAATTGTTATCCAGTGCCCATGAGCGACTTACCTGCAGTTAATGAGCAATTACGATTAATCGCCCATCTTTCTTCAGCTCTACACACTGGACATTCCAGCCAGCGCCGCAAATTCATGGTTCGCCATTCCATATGCTTGGCGTCGAATAACAGTAGACGGCCATTCAGAGTTTCACCAATTCCAGTCAATATTTTGATCGCCTCAACCGCTTGAAGACTGCCAATAACCCCGACCACTGGCGCAAGAACGCCGGTTTGAGCGCAGGTTTCGGAATTCATGACGGCATCACGGTACAGACAACGATAACAACCACCCTCTCCATCGGGCCGCCAGACCAGCACTTGTCCCTCCCAGCGAATCGCCGCCCCGGACACCAAGGATTTACCAGACTTTACGCAAGCGGCGTTAATCGCCCGTCGGGTGGGCCAGTTATCGCTCGCATCCACGACGACATCAGCCTGTTGAATCTGCTCCAGCAATTCTGCATCGTCCAGGGATTTTTGAATGGTAGCGACACTAATCAATGGATTAAGCGCCAGCAAGGTGTCCCGAGCGGATTCCACCTTGGCCTGGCCTATCGCAGTAGTCCGGTGAATAATTTGTCGTTGCAGATTGGAAAGATCCACGGTATCGAAATCAACCAGCGTCAGCATTCCCACTCCCGCCGCCGCCAGATACATCGCCACAGCGGAACCGAGTCCACCCAGACCGATGAGCAGCACATGGGCTTGGCGCAGGCGCTCTTGCCCTTCAATATCAAATTCCGGCAGCAGGATCTGCCGGCTATA
>JAJHPN010000142.1 GCA_020890855.1 Candidatus Contendibacter sp.
CAACGATAGTGCTGCCGAAGCTTACGCCGGATATCTCTGAATCAGATGAATTAGAAGATCAATATGAAATTATAACGTCCTTTGGTATGTTCTGGCGCAAGGAAGCGATAGAGTGGATAGCAACACCTAAATTGCTTGGAATGCAGCAGATTGGCGCTACACCCGTTGATTTCTTCAAACAGCTAGGAATCTACCTTCTTTATGATGGTCGTGAGGTTATTTATGTTGGTCGAACTACCGATAGACCTTTAGGTAAGCGACTGTACGAACATACAATTGATCGCTTATCGACTCGTTGGGACCGCTTTTCATGGTTTGGGCTGTTGCCGGTATCTGACACAGGCCAAATTGGCCAGCTACCGGAAACATATGGCGCAGCTAAACTTATTCCGGCATTAGAAGCTATTTTGATTGAAGCGCTAGAACCTCGCCAAAATAGAAAAAGAGGAGATGATTTAGCGGCTGTTGAGTACCTGCAAAAAATCGACCCAGAAATCGAGAGAAGAAGGGTCAGGTCGATACTCGATACCGCATTAAGTAGAATCGGCTAAAACTACCGTTCCCGATTTAACACCGCCCCGCCCGGCTCATGGCGGGATCGCCAAAACGGCGCGTCTGGTCGCGGGCGCGTCGTCTTTTTGTCTTCACTACCGGAGCACCACACGATGAGCATGACTTTTGAATTTACCGCCGAACCGCGCAGCGATTTGGGCAAAGGTGCGAGCCGCCGCCTGCGCCGCGCGGGCAAGGTGCCCGCCATTCTGTACGGCGGTGGCCAGGATCCGTTGCCTTTAACGCTGGACCATCTGAAATTCGTCACTCAGTTGCAGAATCCGGCGGTTTATTCGCACGTTCTGACTCTGCACATTGGCGACCGGACGGAAACCGCTGTGCTGCGCGATTTGCAGCGCCACCCCTTCAAACCGACCATCCTGCATATCGACTTTCTGCGGGCCAGCGCTGATCGCAAACTGCGGGTTCATGTGCCGCTGCATTTCATCAACGAGACCACCGCCAAGGGCGTCAAACAGCAGGGCGGCGTGGTCAGTCATGCGCTGATTGATCTTGAAATCGCCTGTTTGCCCAAGGATTTGCCGGAGTTCATTGAAATCGATCTGATCAACCTGGGGATGGGCGAAGCGCTGCATCTGAGCGGGATTCCGCTGCCGGCCGGGGTGGAGCTGGCTGACAAGGTCGCGCCGGGTTCCGATCAGGACACCATCGTGGTCAGCATCCATCACACCCACGGTGGTGAAGAATCCAGCGTCGTCGCCCCGACTACGCCTTAATTCCGGCCATGCCAGAAGCGGCGCCGTCATTGCGGCTGATCGTCGGGCTGGGCAATCCCGGCCCCGACTACGCCCAGACTCGCCATAACGCCGGCTTCTGGCTGGTCGATGAGCTGGCCCGACAGCACGGCGGCAGCTTCCGCCTGGAAAGCCGCTTTCACGGTGAAACCGGCCGGATTACGCTCAATGGTCAAGAACTGTGGCTGCTCAAGCCAATGACCTTCATGAACCGCAGCGGCCAGGCCGTTGCGGCGCTGGCGCGGTTTCACAAAATAACCTTGCCGGAAATCCTGATCGTTCACGATGACCTGGATTTACCGCCGGGAGTCGTGCGGTTGAAACGCGCTGGCGGTCACGGCGGCCATAATGGTCTGCGCGATCTGATTGCTCACCTGGGCGGCAACGATTTTCCCCGGCTGCGCCTCGGCATCGGCCACCCCGGCCACAGTCGTGAAGTGCTGGATCATGTGCTGCGCCGCGCCCCGCAGGCCGAACGGGCGCTGCTGGAACAAGCCATTGCCGACGCCCTGCGCGAATTGCCGCGTCTGATCGCTGGCCAGTGGAATCCGGCCATGCAGGCGTTGCACAGCCGGTCGGTCGCCTCCCCCGCCACTCCCTGAACTCACCTACTCCCCGGAACACCTTATGGCCATCCAATGTGGCATCGTCGGCTTGCCGAACGTCGGCAAGTCCACCCTGTTCAACGCCTTAACCAAGGCTGGCATCCAGGCCGAAAACTATCCATTTTGCACCATCGATCCCAATGTCGGGATCGTGCCCGTGCCGGATCCCCGGCTGGACGTACTGGCCGCTATCGTCAAGCCGAAGCAGATCATTCCCGCCACTGTCGAGTTCGTGGATATTGCCGGGCTGGTCGCCGGCGCATCGAAAGGCGAAGGTCTGGGCAACCAGTTTCTGGCCCATATCCGCGAGACCGACGCCATTGCCCATGTCGTGCGCTGCTTTGAAAATGATGATGTGATTCATGTCGCCGGTAAGGTGAATCCGCGTTCCGACATCGAAACCATCAGCACCGAACTGGCGCTGGCGGATTTGACGACCGTCGAGAAAGCATTGCAACGGGCCGAAAAAGCCGCCAAGGCGGGCGGGCGGGAAGCGCTGGAGCGCAAGGCGGCGCTGGAGCGGGTGCAGGCGCATCTGGATACCGGCGCGCCAGTGCGAACCCTGCAACTGGACGCCGGGGAATGCGAAGCGCTGCGGGAGCTGTTTCTGCTGACCAGCAAGCCGGTGCTGTACATCGCCAATGTCGCCGAAGACGGTTTTAGCGACAATCCGCTGCTGGATCAGGTGTGCGAGATGGCCGCCCAGGAAGGCGCCGGGGTGGTTCCGGTCTGCGCGGCGATTGAAGCGGAACTGGCGGAACTGGCCGATGCCGACCGGGCCGAATTTCTGGCCGATTACGGGCTGGCCGAGCCGGGACTGGATCGGGTGATTCACGCCGCCTATACGCTATTGGGCCTGCAAACCTACTTTACCGCCGGTCCTAAGGAAGTGCGGGCCTGGACCGTGCGGATCGGCGCCACCGCGCCGCAAGCAGCGGGAGTGATTCACAGCGATTTCGAGCGCGGTTTTATTCGCGCCGAAGTCATCGCTTATGCTGATTATCTGGCCGGACGGGGTGAAGCGGGAGCGCGTGAAGCTGGTAAATGGCGGCTGGAAGGCAAGGAGTACATTGTTCAGGAGGGCGACGTGATGCACTTCCGGTTTAACGTCTAAAATTCCGGATATGGCAATCATCCGATTAATGGGCATTGATCCCGGCTCGCGGATGACCGGCTACGGCATGATCGAAGTAGACGGGCCGCGCAACCGCCACATCGCCAGCGGCGGCATTCAGACCGATAGCAGTCGGCCTGTGCCGGAGCGGTTAAAAACCATCTTTGAGGGAATAGCCGCAGTGATTCGGGAGTATCAACCCGTGGAAGTCGCTGTTGAACAGGTGTTCATGCACCGTAATCCCGACTCGGCGCTCAAGCTCGGCCAGGCACGAGGCGCGGCGATTTGTGCGGCGGTGGTCGCCGGGCTGCCGGTCAGTGAATACGCGGCGCGGGCGATCAAGCAGGCCGTGGTCGGCAGTGGCGCGGCGGATAAAATCCAGGTGCAACGGATGATCGCCTTGCTGCTGAATTTGCCGGTCTTGCCGCAAAGCGACGCCGCCGATGCATTGGCGGTGGCGATTTGCCACGGTCACACCCGACAAACGCTGCAGCGCTTGGGGGCGGCGGCGGTGCTGGCCGGACGGCGGCGATGATTGGCCGGCTGCACGGGGTGCTGGTCTGGAAACAGCCGCCCGGTCTGATGATTGACGCTCACGGGGTGGGTTACGAACTGGAAGCCTCATTGACCACGTTCCAGATTTTGCCGGAGGTGGGCGCGGAGATCACGCTGCACACTCACCTGGCCGTGCGCGAAGACGCCCATACGCTTTACGGTTTTGCCCATCTGGCGGAACGGGCGCTGTTCCGTGAGTTAATCCGCGTTTCCGGCGTAGGTCCCCGACTGGCGCTGCTGATTCTGTCGGGGATGAGCGTGGAGTTGTTTGGGCGGTGTGTGCGCGACGGCGACGCGGCTGCATTGACGCGACTGCCGGGGATTGGCAAGAAGACCGCCGAGCGACTGATTATCGAACTGCGGGACCGGATCGGCGAATTGGGCAGCTATTCAGCGACGGTTGGGTTAGCGGGCGGTTCAATCGTTGCGCCCGAGGCCCGTCCGGTGGATGACGCGATCAGCGCCCTGGTGTCATTGGGGTACAAGCTTCCGGAAGCCTCACGCATGGTGCAAAGTCTGGAAACCGATGGGTTAAGCCGTGAAGCGATCATCCGGCTGGCGTTGCAGGCGCAGGTGCGGCGCTGATTAAATCTTTGTCCACGGAAGGCGTGGGAAAATTAAACGCTAAAGCCGGGCTTCTTTAACTTTCAACCTGATACTCTTCAAGTAACAATCTCCCGTTCCCAATGAACGCTCCCGACCACCTGATTTCCCTGATCGTCATAACCGGTTTTCCATGTCTTCCGTTCTTTCCGTGACAATGAACGCTCCTGACCGCCTGATTTCCCCGGTTGCTGGCAGCGAAGACGCCTCGCTGGATCGGGCGGTGCGTCCCAAGCGGCTGGCGGATTACATCGGCCAGCAACCGTTGCGCGAGCAGATGGATTTATTCATCCGCGCCGCCCGCGCGCGCAATGAAGCGCTGGATCATGTCTTGCTATTCGGGCCGCCGGGGCTGGGCAAGACCACCTTGGCCCACATCATTGCCGCCGAAATGGGCGTCAACCTGCGCCAGACTTCCGGGCCGGTGTTGGAGCGGGCTGGCGATGTTGCGGCGCTGTTGACCAATCTGGAACCGCACGATGTACTGTTCATCGACGAAATTCACCGCCTGAGTCCGGTGGTCGAGGAAGTGCTGTATCCGGCGATGGAGGATTACCAGATCGACATCCTGATTGGCGAAGGGCCAGCGGCGCGGTCGATCAAACTGGATGTGCCGCCCTTCACCCTGGTTGGAGCGACCACGCGGGCTGGCTTGCTGACTTCACCATTGCGGGACCGGTTCGGCATTGTTCACCGGTTGGAGTTTTACACCCCGGAAGAATTGACCGCGATCGTGGCTCGTTCGGCGCGAATTCTTGGCGTTGAAACCGACTATCCCGCTGGAGCCATGGAAATTGGCCGACGTTCGCGGGGAACGCCGCGCATCGCCAACCGCCTGCTGCGGCGGGTGCGGGATTTCGCGCAAATTCGGGCGGACGGGCGAATTACGGTTGAAGTAGCCGGACAGGCGCTGGATATGCTCAAGGTTGATGAGCGCGGTTTTGATGAACAGGATCGGCGGCTGTTGTGGCTGATGATTGACAAGTTCGGCGGTGGCCCGGTGGGGCTGGATACGCTGGCGGCGGCGATGGGCGAGGAGCGCGGCACCATTGAAGATGTGCTGGAACCGTACCTGATTCAACAGGGATTTTTAATGCGAACTCCACGGGGCCGGGTGGCGACTGCCCACGCCTATTGTCACTTTGGACTGGCTACGACCGCGCCGGTCATCAGCACCGATCTGTTTAGCACGGGTTCCTGAATGCATTAATCTTTCATCATTTATCAGTTTTTTCGTTTTTTCGGCGCATTCCGCGTGTTCCGCGGACATAGGGTTGGTTGACTTGTTTTTCCGTGGATAAACAATTAAGGGAGATGGCCGGTGACCCATGATTTGTCGTTTTGGAGCCTGATGACCAACGCCAGCCTGATCGTGCAACTGATCATGCTGGGGCTGGCGCTGATTTCACTGGGTTCGTGGTGGGTAATCGTCAAGAAGGCGCTGGTGCTGTCTTCCGCCAAGCGGGCGACCGACCAGTTCGAGGATGATTTCTGGTCGGGGACGGATTTATCCAAACTGTATGCTGACATTAACCGCCAGAAGGAGCCGGTGGGTGGGATGGAAGCGATTTTTCTGGCCGGGTTTCAGGAATTTCTGCGCCTGCGCTCCCAGCCGACCATGGACCCGGAATCGGTGGTCAGCGGGGCGCAACGGGCGATGCGGGCCGCCGGGTCGCGGGAACTGGACGATCTGGAAATGTACCTGTCCCTGCTGGCGACGACTGGCTCCACCAGTCCCTACATCGGCCTGTTTGGCACGGTGTGGGGGATCATGAACGCCTTTCGGGCCTTGGGGCTGGTGCAGCAGGCGACCTTGGCGCAAGTCGCGCCGGGTATCGCTGAGGCGCTGATCGCCACTGCGATGGGCTTGTTTGCGGCGATTCCGGCGGTCATTTTCTACAATCGCTACGCCCACGAAGTCGACCGGCTGGCCAACCGTTACGAGACCTTCATGGAAGAGTTTTCCAACATCCTTCAACGCCAGTCCTACAGCCAGCGTAAGACCTACACTGACGCCGCCGCCGCTCGCGCTGCGGCGCAACCTCAAGGGTAGGCGAATATGGCCCGGCGCAGTTCGCACGGCCGCCTGAAGGCTGAAATCAACATCGTTCCCTACATTGATGTGATGCTGGTGTTGCTGGTGATCTTCATGGTCACCGCCCCGCTGCTCAATCAGGGCGTCGAAGTCGATCTGCCCAAAGCTCCGGCGGAACCCATCGACACCCATAACCAGGACAACGAAGTCGTAGTGCTGTCGATCCGCAAGGATGGCGGTTGTTTTCTGAACATCGGCGCAGAGCAGGCGCAAGCTGTGGACTGCGATACGCTGGAGCCACAACGCCAGAGCATCGAAGGCTTGCTGGCCCGCAAGCCGCAACCGCCGGTGCTGGTTCGCGCTGACCGGGAATTGATGTATGACCGGGTGATCAAGGCGATGGCGGTGCTGAACAAGGCCGGAGCCAGCAAAGTCGGCCTGTCCACCGCCCCGCCAGACGAGCCGGTCCGCCGGTAACATCAACCGATGCAATCCAAGCAGCAGGCGTGGCGTCAGGATGTCGTGGCGACAGTAGTAGCTGTCGTCATTCATGCAGTGGTCATCGGTTTTCTGCTGATGAATCTGCAAATGTCCGGAGCATTGAATGCCGAGCCGCCGGTAGCTGAATCGATCCCGGCTGAAATGGTGGATGAACTGGCGACCCGGGAGGAATTGGCCCGACAAGTGGCTGAAGAACGGCGACGGCAGCGCGAAGCGGCGGAACGGCAGGCCCGGCTGGCGCAGGCGGAGCGGGAAGCTGAGGAGCGGCGTCAGGCCGAAATCCGTCGCCAGAAAGAGGAAGAGGCCCGTCGCCAAGCCGCTGAACAAGCCCAGCGCGAAGCAGCAGCAGAGGCGAAACGGCAAGCGGCCGAAGAAGCCAAACGTGAAGCAGCGCAAGAGGCCAAACAGCGGGCGGCTGAAGAAGCTAGACGTCAAGCGGCCGAAGAAGCCAAACGCGAAGCGGCGCAAGAGGCCAAACAGCGGGCGGCTGAAGAAGCCAAGCGCCAAGCCGCTGAAGAAGCCAAACGCGAAGCGGTGCAAGAGGCCAAACAGCGGGCCGCTGAGGAAGCCAAACGTGAAGCGGCGCAAGAGGCCAAACAGCGGGCCGCTGAGGAAGCCAAACGTGAAGCGGCGCAAGAGGCTAAACGCCAGGCTGCTCAAGAGGCTAAACGCCAGGCCGCTGAAGAGGCTAAACGCCAGGCTGCTCAAGAGGCCAAACGTGAGGCGGCAGTGGAAGCCAAGCGTGAAGCTGCCGAAAATGCTAAACGCCAGGCTGCCGAAGAGGCGAAACGGCGGGCTGCCGAGGACGCCAAGCGTGAAGCTGCCGAAAATGCCAAACGCCAGGCTGCCGAAGAGGCGAAACGAAAGGCGGAAGAAGCCAAGCGCAAAG
>JAJHPN010000344.1 GCA_020890855.1 Candidatus Contendibacter sp.
GATTCCTGAATAACGCTCGATAGCGCGCTAGAAATACGCCACGCTCGACATCGGTTGCGCACTCCGAAAAGGACCGGCCTATCAACTGATTCCGTTCCTGATCCACCATCCGGCAGAATGTCTCGTTAACTTCGTGGATCAGTCCAATGTTGTCCAGCGCCAGATAACCAACGGGGGCCTGGTGAAACAGCAGGTAGAATGGGTTCAACTGTTCCAGTTCCGCCATGTTGTGGCGCAACTCCCTGTTTCGACCCTCCAGTTCGAGATGGCGTACGTCGTCGGCTTCTGCTGATTTTCGGAGGAGCTTCGCGCTATCCCCAGTGTTCTGTATCTTGCCGATGCCAAAGGCTTCTATATCCATAGTTTTACCCTTTCGGTCGCTACAACCGCTTGCAGTGAATAACTATCCGTTCGCACGGCGCGGAAGCGGGCGCAATGCCGCACCACGTAGCGAAATAACCAGTAAGGGAATGGAGGCGGGAGGCGGGAGCCGGGCCTCGGTCGAATGGGTTTCCAGCAGGGTCAGGGCTGGTTGCAGGAGGGATGATCGGCGCGGCCCTTGGGCGGCGCGCCTCAATCCGCCCCCGAAAGGGCCAGACTAGAATTCCACCCACTCTTGAGTTCCCGCTACGACATCGAGAGGTTTTTTCTCTACCAGTTTGGCGGGTGCGGCTAGCCGACGGGTGGCGCCAGGAAGCGGTTGGGACGCTATCCGCTTCCGATGCTCGCTATGGAGCGACACGCCGTGCGGGTTGATCGGGGCAGTGACTGGTTTGAGGGTTGACGCCGGCCTGTCCAACTTGAAAAAGCGCATCAACTGCTGGAGGCCGTGGGCCTGATCGCCCATAGCGTGGCTAGCGGCGGCAGTTTGTTCCACCAGGGCGGCGTTTTGCTGGGTGACTTGATCCATTTGCAGAATCGCCTTGTTGACCTGCTCAATCCCGCTGGCCTGCTCGCGGGCGGCGGCGGCGATTTCGGCGACGATGTCGCTGACTTTCTTGACCGAGGTGACGATCGCCTTGAGGGTCTGCCCGGAGCGTTCCACCAGTTGGCCACCGTCTTCGACCTTGGCGACGCTGTCGGTGATCAAGCCCTTGATCTCTTTGGCGGCGTCGGCGCTGCGTTGCGCCAGCTTGCGCACTTCGCCGGCGACCACGGCAAAGCCTCGGCCCTGTTCGCCGGCGCGGGCCGCTTCCACCGCCGCATTGAGGGCCAGCAGGTTGGTCTGAAAGGCGATCTCGTCAATCACCCCGATGATGTCGGCAATCTTGCGGCTGCTCTGGTTAATCGCGCTCATCGCGGTAATGGCTTGATCGACCACCTGCCCGCCCTGTTCGGCCTGGGTGCGGGCCGCACCCGCCAGTTGGTTGGCTTGCACGGCGTTGTCGGCGCTTTGCTTCACGGTGCTGGTCAGCTCTTCCATGCTGGAGGCGGTTTGTTCCAGCGCCGAGGCTTGCTCCTCGGTGCGTTGCGCCAGATCGCTGCTGCCTTGGGCGATCTCGGCGGCGGCGGAACTGACTTGCGCGGTGGCCTGGGTGATCTTGCTCACCATGTCCTGCAACTGGGCGGCCATGTCGCGCATGGCGGCGTAGATGCCGGTTTCTTTCCCGGTGTCGACGAACCGCGTCGTCAAGTCGCCGTGGGCGATCTGTTGGGTCAGCGCCGCTATCTCGGCCGGCTCGCCGCCGATCGGTCGGCGGATCGCCCGCATCAGCAGCCAAGTCAACAGCGCACCCAGCACCATGCTGCCGGCCGTGGCCACAATGGACAAGGTTTCCAGCCAGGTCGCCAGGGTGTGTGTCTCTACGACCATCTCGTGGGTGCGAACGGTGTTGTTTTCGGTGATGGCCTCGAAGGTCTGGCCCATGGCGTTCGAGATCGGCACCATGT
>JAJHPN010000043.1 GCA_020890855.1 Candidatus Contendibacter sp.
GCCGGCTACAGTGTCTTTCATCGCCAATTGCGCGATCCGGCCCTGCCAGATCAGCGCTGGCAGTTGCAGATTACCCGCCAGCGCCACGTTGAACCGACCCGGTTCGCCCGCCAGTTCTATCTTGATTTCATGCGCGGCGGGCGTCCCGGCGCCATCCAGCGTCAGAATTTTCCATTGTTGCCCGCCGAGAGTTAATCCCTGTCCAAGAATCTGCAATTTGGAGCGATTCGCGCCGCCCGCATCGAAGCGGGTTTCGCCACGCAATTGTTGAATCCGGGTTTCTCCATAACTGAGATTTTGCACGGTAAAGTCAGCGGCGATTTCAGGCTGATCCCGAGGCCCGGTCAATTGACCCGCACTGGCGATGCTGCCGTTCAGTCCTGGTATCAGCCCTTGCAATTGTGGCGCAGCCACTTTCCACTGGAATGCCCAACGCTGCGCCAATGATCCAGTTGCTTCGATTCGGGAATCGCCGGCATTGATTTTTAGTGTCTTGATGGTCAGGTTTTGATCCTCAACCGCCAGATCAGCATTACCACGCACAGTCTGGCCACTCAGTGTTCCGCTCAAGTCTTCGAGAAGGACATTGGCCCGCAGTTTTTGATCCAGACTGCCGTCGCTTTTCAGCCGCAAATTGATTTTTCCGGGAACCTCTCGCCACTGCGCTCCGGGATTCAAACCCTCGCCAGTCAATGCCGCTTGCCAACGTAAAACCGGCAACCAGGCTGCTTCGGCATTAACCTGGATGATCCCGTCCAGCGTCTTTCCATGCAACTTCACTTCACGGACGGCTTGATCAGAACCTTGTCCGGTCAGCGTCCAGCGGCCCTTTGGAATTTCCGGTCCTTGCACTTCGGCGGCGAGGTGAAACCGGTAATCATCCAGCATGCCTTGAATCGTAAAATCGCCTTCAGGACTTGCCACATGTGGCCGACCCGTCAATGGCCAGACCAGTGATTGCCATTGTCCGGCTACGTTAAATTTCAATTCGCTAAATTGCAGATCACCCTTGAGGTTAAGCGCCAATGGCTGATGGGCCACAGTGAGTTTTAATTGCTCCAGTTGCAGCGAATTTTCATCGCCAGCAGCGCTAAACCGGGCAGTCGTCAGGCCCAATTCCGGTAATCCGGCGGTGAGTTCACCCTGGCTCTTGAATTGCGCCAGAACGCCTTGGGCATCTATGCTGGCGGTCAAGGGTTGACCGGTCAGTTCGGGAACCAAGGGCTTGAGATCGGCAATATCCAGCTTGGCTTTAGCCGACCAGACTGGTTGTAAATTCAAGAGCTGGCGGGCTTCGCCACTCAATTCTAGGGTGGCGGGGCCAGTGATTCGCTGCGTCAATTGCAGACGGTCGCGCAGTTCGCCCTGAATGGCGCCCTGGCCGATCACGACGCCGTAATCCGGACTCAGCCATTGCCAAATCAGTTGCACGCTCAATGGATAAGCGCCGGCTGGATTCAGCCGCCCGCTGAGATGAAGCTCACCTTGCGCCGCCCAGATTTCCAGCGGTTCAACCGTCACAGCGCCGGCTTCGGTATGGGCTTTGAGATGAACGGCATCAATCAAAATGGGCTCGGCGGCAGGCGGCTGAAGGTGAATGGCGCGAATCTCGACATCAGCGATCTGAATAGCCAGCGGTAATTCAATCTCCGGCAACGCCAGTGGTTCAGCAGGGGAAGCGGTCGAGTCGCCGGGCGGCCATTGCACTGTCAATCCATCCAGATGCAGACGGCTAAGATTCAGGGTGGCGTCGAGCAGATCAACCGGTTCCCAGTCAAATTCGCCATCCGCCAGCGCGACGATGAAAGCGCCATCCTGATAGCGTAATTGCTTGATCCACAACGGTCCCAGCAGAGAACCACCGGCTTGGCCGTAACTGAGCTGGCCGGGTAAAACCCGTTCGGCCAGCGCCAGCAGGGTTTTCAAGCCCGGTTCAGTGGAACCGGCGAATCCCGCGACTAACAACAGCACCGCCAGCAATAGCAGCGGCAGCCACACCAGCAGTCGGAGCAGCAGGCGCCGCACAGCGCGGAAAGCGTTCACAGGTCAGGCCCGATGCTGAAGGAGAAACGGAAGGTGTCGCCGGGCGGCTGATCCAGTCCGGACGCGAAGTCGAGTCGCACCGGCCCGACCGGCGATCGCCAGCGCACGCCCAGCCCGACCCCGGTTTTCAATTGGGGACTCGCGCCATCAAAGGCGTCGCCGCTATCCACGAACGCGGCGAGACTCCAGCCGTCCCAGACCCGGTGTTCATATTCCACGCTGGCGACCAGCAGATTTTTGCCGCCAATCACATCGCCCTCGACGTCGGTGGGACCAATGCTGTTGTAGGCATAGCCGCGCACGCTGGCGTCGCCGCCGGCGAAAAAGCGCAGCGAGGTCGGCAACGAGTCAATCCCCTGGTCAATCACGGTCGCGCCCAAGTCAGTGCGGGCGATGATCCGGCTGACTTCATTGAAGGCGTATACCCCTTTCACATGCAGCACCCCCTGCGCGAAGGTGGCGTCGGAGAGCAGTTCGGTCGCTGCGCCGCGCAGCTCAAAGCCGAACAGCAGGCCGCGAGAGGGATTCAGGCGGTCATCCGCGTCGATCCAGGTCCAGTTCAGACCGGGAATCAGCAGCAGCGAGGAGGTGGTGGCGGAATTCGCACTGTTGATCGCTCGGTAGCGTTCGTATTGATAACTGAGGTTGAAGTTTTTCAGCCAGTTGCCGTCCTGCCGCCGCCAGCTACCGCCCAGAGAGCCTAGTTCGTAGTCCTGCTGCTCGTAATTCTGATTGATGTAGGCGGCAGTCAGGGCATATTCATCCGTGGTCGGATTTTTACCGGGAATCATGTATTTGGCGCCTAATGACGACTTGATGGACGACACCAGCAGTTCTTCTTCGGCGTGATGGCCCTCATGGTTGATCCGGCGCTGCTCCATTTTCAGTTTGCCGCGTGCGCCGGTATCAGTCCCGTAACCCAGCCCGGCGCTGTATTTGTGGGACTTGCCGGGTTCGAGTTCCACTTCAACCGGTGTCGTGTCGCTGGCCGCATCGGGCGGGGCGTTGACTTGCACCTGGCTGAAATAGGGTGTGTTGCCGAGATCGCTTTGCAGTTTCAGCAGTTCGTTGGCGTCGTAGGGATCGCCGGGTTTGAACTGCGGATAGCGGTTCAGCAGCGTGAGCGACAGCACATCCTGCTGGAAAGCGATGGCGCCAAAGCGGTAGCGCGGGCCGGTGTCGTAATGCAGGCGAATGATCGCCTGATTGGTTTGCAGATTGACTTGAATGGCGTGTTCCGCCAGGCGCGCCTCGAAATAGCCGCGCTCCGTCGCCAGCGATTCCAGATGCTGCTTGAACTGCTCGTACTGGGCCTGATTGAGAATCTGCCCTTGGGCAAACGGCAATTGAGTCAGCAAGTGTTGAAAAGCCGGGTCATGCTCGCCTTCGCCGAGGATTTGCACATCGATCGTGGCGATCTTCAGCGGCGGGCCGGGTTCGATGCGATAGCGCGCCTCCCAACCGTCCGCTGTGCGTTCCAGCGTCGAAACGATCACCGGCTGGTAATAACCGAAGGGTTGCAGCGCTGCGCTGATTTGGCGGGTGGCGTCGTTATGCAGCCAGCGCAACCGGTCTTCCTCTGGAGCGGCTTTTCCGGCAAAGCGGTTGAGTTCCAGCGCCGCCAGCACGTTGTCGCGCAGCGGCCCGTCCACACCCTCAACCTGCACCGTCAGCGTCCCGTTCTGGGCGGTCGCCACCGTCGCCAGCAACGCGGGGTCTTCCTGCGCCGGCAGCGAGCCAGCAACGAAGAGCAGGCCACAGAATAGCAGCCAGGCATGGAGGGAGTGCGAACCGGATCGGGACATGGCGACAAGTCAGTGAATGAGGGTGACAGGCGACGGTTAGAGGAGGACCACCCGTTTAGCATACTGGGTGAAACCGGAAAACGCCCGGCGCGGGAGCACGGGAGCGGTGCGCTTTTTCGAGCACGATCCGGGGCTCACTAGAGAACTGAACGCTTCACCCGATATCCGCCTGATCCATCCACCCGCCAGGGGGGCGCCAGCCGGCGATCCAGTCCGGCATGGCTTGCGCCGGCATCGGTCGGGCAATGGCGTAGCCTTGGGCGTGATCGCAACCCAATTCGAGCAACCGGACGCCGTGTTCCACGCTTTCTACCCCCTCGGCGATCACGTCCAGCCTGAACGCAGCGGCCAGGCTGATAATCCCGCGCACAATCGCCAAATCGCCTGGATCAGCCAGCATATTGCTGATAAAACTTTGATCAATCTTGAGCGTTTGCGCCGGTAAATGCTTCAGATAGGTTAACGAGCAATAGCCGGTGCCAAAATCGTCCAGCGCCAGCCGGACCCCCAACTGCCGGCATTCGGCAAAGATGCGGGAAACCCGATCCAGATCATCCAGTGCAGTGGTTTCGAGGATTTCCAGCTCCAGCCACTCGGAACGGACGCCGGGATAGCTGGCCAGCAGCGCTTGCAAGCGAGCGGCGAAATCCGGCTGTTGCAAGTGGCGGGCTGACAGATTGACGCTGACCGGCAAGGTGAGACCGACGGCGCTCCAGGCCGCCATCTGCTGGATCGCCGTCTCCAGCACCCAGTCGCCGAGCGTCCCGGCGAACTCCGAACTCTCGATCACCGCCATGAACGCGACGGGCGTCAGCAGCCCCTGGTCGGGGTGCCGCCAACGGATCAGCGCCTCGGTTCCGACCACCCGCCCGTGGCGCATATTCACCTTGGGCTGGTAGTAGAGGCAAAACTCGCCGGCGGTCCAGCCTTGGCGAATGCGTTCCAGCAGTTCCCGATGGCGTTGCGCTCGCCGGTCCTGCTCCGGATCAAACAGATGGTAGCCATTGCGTCCACCCTGCTTGGCCAGATACATGGCCTGATCAGCGTGACGGATCAGTGTTTCGGGATCGGCATAGTCATGGGGGAAAAACGTCGCCCCGATACTGGCTGAAACGGTCATCGCCCGCGGCGGGAACGGCGTCGCCACGACTTTCAGAATCCGCTCCAGCACCTGTTCGCCTTCCTCGATGCTGCTCAGGTTGCCCAGCAGCATCACAAATTCATCGCCGCCCAGTCGCGCCACCGTATCGTCGCCGCGCACACTCTGCTGGAAACGCTGCGCAACCTCAATCAGCAGTTCATCCCCGGCGGCGTGACCCCAACGATCATTGATCGGCTTGAATCCGTCCAGATCCAGGTAGCAGACTGCGAGAACCCGCTGTTCCCGCTGGGCCTTGGCCAGCGCCAGCCGTAACCGATCCGCCAGCAGCGCCCGGTTGGGCAAGCCGGTCAGCGGATCGTAGTAGGCCATCCGCTCCAGTTGCTGCTGGCTTTCCTTGAGGATCGAAATATCGGCGAACAGGCCCACATAGCAGGTCACAGCGCCGTCAGTGTTATGCACCGTCGAGATCGAAATGCTTTCAGGGAACACTTCGCCGCTCTTGCGCCGGTTCCAGATCTCGCCATGCCAATAGCCGCGCTCCGCCAGGGTTTGCCACATCGTGGTGTAAAAAGCCGGATCGTGATGACCCGATTGCAGAAAACGCGGGTTGCGCCCCACCACCTCCTCGCGGGAGTAGCCGGTAATTTCTTCAAAGGTCCGGTTGACTTCAATAATCGTCGCCGTGGCATCAGTGATCATGATCCCTTCATGGGCGTGCTCGAAGACGCTGGCGGCCAGCCGCAACGCCTGCTCGGTCTGCTTGCGCTCGGTGATATCCTGGATGCTTTCCATCGCAGCGACAATGCGGCCCTGGCGGTCGCGGATCGGGGCGGCGGTGAAATACAGCCACTTGCCAATTTTGGGAAAGTGGCCTTCCCCTTCCAGCACCCGTTCAGCCAACTCCCGCTCGCGGAGACCCGCCGGATAATGGCGGGTGGCCTCTTCCAGTTCGGCTTCCTCCAGCACCAGATCCGCCAGCACCGGTCGGGGCGCATCGTAGAAGGGCAGCCAGTAATCCGGCGTGCCGATCATCCGTTCCGCAGTCACCCCGGTGAGCGCGACACAGGCGCGATTCCAGTGGGTCAGCCGATGGTTCCGGTCGATGACGAACAGCGGGACCGGACTGCTGTCCAGCATATGCCGCAACCGAATTTCGTTTTCGGCCAAGGCCTGCTCGGCCTGCTTGCGCTCGGTAATATCCTGGGAACTTTCCATGGCGGCGACAATGCGGCCCTGGCGGTCGCGGATCGGGGTGGCGGTGAAGTACAGCCATTTGTCCAGCTTGGGAAAATAGCTTTCCCCTTCCAGCACCCGTTCAGCCAGTTGCTGCTCGCGGACCCCCGCCGGGTAATGCTGGGCGATCGTGTCCGGATCGGCCCCATCCAGCACCAGATCCAGCAAACAGGGACGTGGCGCCGCGTAGAACGTTCGCCAGTGATCGCGAGTGCCGATCATTTGCGCCGCCGTCATGCCGGTCATCGCCTGGCAGGCCCGGTTCCAGTGGGTCAGCCGATGCCCCTGGTCGATCACGAACAGCGGGATCGGACAGCCATCGAGGATGCTGCGTAATTGCCGCTCGCTGTCGGCCAACGCCCGTTCTGCTTCCTTGCGCCGGGTGAAATTACTGGCGGCGATCACCGCGCCGGCGAATTTCCCCTGGGGACTGTAAAGAAACTCGGCGCTGACCCGGAAGATGCCCGCTACGGTCCCGGCGCTGTTCAACAGGCCGTGTTCCCCGACATAACCCCCCTGGCTGGCGATGATTTCCAGCCAGACCGAAGCGGAGGTCAGTTGTTGCGCCGATGAGGCTTGGCGGTAAGTTGCCAGCAACTCCGGCGGCAACAGCGAATCGACCGCGATCCCCAGCAGCAGCGCCGGCTCGAATCCGAGTTCCCGACTGGCGGCGAGGTTGGCCTGGACAATGAATCCTTCCGGGTCGGTCACGATCAGCACATCGCGCATACTTGCCAGCACCTGGTGGACAAATTGTGATAGCTCCCGTTCCCGCTTGACGGCTTGGCCGAGGCGATCCCGATCCGTTTTCACTGCTTCAATAATCTGATCCATTCGCCGGGTCAGAGTCAGCAGGGTGCGGTCCCGACTGGCCACCACCCGCCGCAATGCCTCAATTTCGGCAAGAAACTGGTTTTCAGTGCTGCTCATACCTCCTCTCCAATCAGCAGGTGGGCGATAGCCGCGACGGCCTGCGACACAGCCCGCGTTACCGCCGGCGATAGCCCGATCCGGAAGGGCGTGAAATCGGTCACGGTCACCGTCACCAGATGGATCGGCGGCAAATCGCCCGACTCGACGTGCGCCGCGCGCAGCGCGAAGCCAAGATCAGCGCTGTGGCTGGACCGTGGGTTGGGTTCCGGCCACTGCGCCGGGTCAAGGCGTTGCACGACGATCTGACCGGGAGGACCGGCGCTGCGCTCGGCGTCCACCAGCACCGCCGCCGTGCAATCCGCCAGCAGCGTGGTCAGGGCCAGGCCATCGCTGCCGGCATCGACGACCCGGACATCATCGGGCAGGCGGCTCCGGCGCAACGCCTCGGCAATCTGCGGCCCAGCGCCATCATCGCCGTGGAGCAGGTTGCCAAAACAAAACACGCCCCGCG
>JAJHPN010000384.1 GCA_020890855.1 Candidatus Contendibacter sp.
CCGCGAGGTGGGCCGCCGCCAGGACGCCGTCGCCCCCACCGAGGAGGCGGCCGCGATCTATCGCCCCCTGGCCGAGGCCAACCCCGCCTTCCTGCCCGACCTGGCCGCCGCGCTGAACAATCTCGGTATCTTCTACCGCGAGGTGGGCCGCCGCCAGGACGCCGTCGCCTCCACCGAGGAGGCGGTTCGTCTGCGTCGCCCCCTGGCCGAGGCCAACCCCGTCTTCCTGCCCGACCTGGCTTCCGCGCTGAACAATCTCGGTGTCTTCTACAGCCAGGTGGGCCGCCGCCAGGACGCCGTCGCCCCCACCGAGGAGGCGGCCGCGATCTATCGCCCCCTGGCCGAGGCCAACCCCGCCTTCTTGCCCGACCTGGCCGCCGCGCTGACCAATCTCGGCAACCGCTACAGCGAGGTGGGCCGCCGCCAGGACGCCGTCGCCCCCACCGAGGAGGCGGCCGCGATCTATCGCCCCCTGGCCGAGGCCAACCCCGCCTTCTTGCCCGACCTGGCTTCCGCGCTGAACAATCTCGGCAACCGCTACCGCGAGGTGGGCCGCCGCCAGGACGCCGTCGCCCCCACCGAGGAGGCAGTCCGTCTGCGTCGCACCCTGGCCCAGGCCAACCCCGCCTTCCTGCCCGACCTGGCGAGGGCGCTGAACAATCTCGGCATCGGCTACCGCGAGGTGGGCCGTGAAGCTGAAATTGAAGCGGTTTGGGGACAAGCGCTTGCGATGCTTTCTATAGAAGCTCGCGAAGCTTTGCAGGCTCTGCGCGCCGAAAACCATTAGCTTCACAGATTTTCGCTAGACAGCGCAGTCACGAGATATTGATAACGGTGGACACATAATTTGCGACGCAAACTAAGTATCCCGTGCGACGCAAACTAAGTGCCCTCTTACAGCCGCAACTTTGGCGTTCTTGGCCGCTTCTCTCTCTTTGTTTCGCTCAGACGGCTGGGCCTTCCCGACTTTTGCGTGTGTCGGCTTGACTATTGTCGCTATCTTGGGTTTCCTAGACGCTATTACCTGCCGCGTTGAGCGCTCTACATCAAACAGGTCACGGAAGAGAAGATCGCCGACCCGGCCATCCGCAGCACCGTCCAGACGCACCGCGGGAACGTCATTTACCTCGAAGGCCCGTATCGCGGTCAGGTCAACGGCGAGATCCAGACGACCTACAATGCACGCGGTCGCTACGACGAACTCGCTGACCCGAAATACACCGACACCGGCGGCATCTTCGACATCATGGCGGTGACCGTCATCCAGACCCATTTGTCCCTCGCGGCCTGAGGTCATGAGCAAGACCATCCGCGACATCCCCGCAGCCGACCGGCCACGCGAGAAGCTCCTGCGCAAAGGCGCCGCGGCGCTGAGCGACCAGGAACTACTGGCCGTGCTGATGGGTAAGGGCGCGCCCGGCATGGACGTGATGACGCTGGCCGCCAAGCTGGCGCGGCTGATTGACCAGAAAGGGCTGGACGTGAAAACCGAAGACCTTTCCCAGTTTGCGGGCGGCGGTGACGCCAAGGCGACCTTGATCCTTGCGGCCATCGAGTTCGCCCGCCGCCGCATCAAGCCGGAAGGCGCGAAAATCGCGACTCCTGCCGACCTGTTGCCCCACGTCCGCCACTACGCCGACCGCAAGCAGGAGCATTTCCTCTGCGCCAGCATCAACGGCGCAAACGAGATTTTGAACATCCGGAGGCTGTTATCATTCCGCTCGTCATTCCCGCGTCTGCGGGAATCCAGTCACTCGTTGAAAAGAATGGATACCCGCCTTCGCGGGTGTGACGGAAAAAGGTCGGTCAGCGAAAGTCCTGTTAGTGATGCTAAAACGCTAGGCCAGCAACCGCTCCCACTGCCGGGTTTCGCCGACGATCCATTGCCGCCGGGCGAACTCCCGCACCGCAAACGCCAGTGAACTGTGACGCCGGGTCAACGCCTGATCCGCCGCCTGCCACGCATCCAGCCATTGACCCGTTTTGGTCAGCGCCACCGCCTGTTGCTCCAGCGCCGCCGCTTCGGCTTCAATCGCCAGTAGCGGACTCAAATCCGCGCCGCAACGGTAGCAAACCGGCTCATTCTTGAACCGGGCGCGACAGATCGGACAGCGTTCCATCACGACTCCAGATAGAACAGCAGGTCGGACAGTTCGGCCATTGGCGCGGCCAGCGCGGCAAAATCATTCACCGCCAGCGCGTCCTTGACCGCTTCGATCAGATTGACCATCTCTTCGCGATCATCTTCCGTAGCGCGATCCAGCAACCGCTCGGCTTTTTCCACCAAGGCTCGCGCCTGCGCCGTGCGCTGGTGTTCAGTCGCTCCGGCAGCCGCTCCAGCCGCTGGCCCTTCCAGCGTCTCGCCATGCGCAAACAGGGCGCTAATTCGCGACCGCGCCGTTTCCAGTTCGCCTTCCTGAAACTGGGTGAGCACATTATCGATCCGGATCGATTTCTCCAGTCCGGTTTTTTTCTCCCGCGCCGTCACCTGCATGATGCCGTTCAAGTCTAGCGCGAACTGGATAATGATTGGATTTTCAGCGGGCGCCTTGCTCAGGTTTTCGACCATGAACTCGCCGAGCGGAATATTGTTGAGGGCGTCCGAGTCTTCGCCCTGGTAAACACTGATCTTCACCGTGCTCTGGTTGTCATGCATGGTGTAAAACACATCGCTCTTAGTGACCGGAATCGGCGTGTTTTTATGGATAATCGGCGCATAGGTAAAGGGATAAGGCGATCCATTCAGCTCCCCGAAGGCGCTGGTGCCGAAAGTATAGGGAGTAATGTCCACCAGCACCGCCGATACCTCTTCGCCCGCCAGCGTCCCGGCCTGAATCGCCGCGCCGGTCGCCACGCATAAATCCGGATTGACTTCGGCCCGCACCGTCAGACCCAAGTCTTGCTCCAACCGCTCGGTAATCACCGGAGTGCGGGTCGCGCCGCCGACCAGCAGCACTTCGTCAATGGCGGAAACCGTAAGGTTGGCCCCTTTCAGGGCGATATGCACTGCCTCCAGAGTTTCGTCGAGATAGCCGGCGATCATCGCCTCATAATCTTCCCGGGCCAGCTCCAACGCCAGATTGACCGGAGCGCCGGCTTTTTCCAGCAGATATTCCTCTTCAATCCGGGCGTAGGGCTGATCCGACAGGGTGATCTTGGCGATTTCCGCCGCACGGGTAATACGGGCCATCGCCCGACGCGACCCGCTCGGATCAGCGCCCTGGGTTTTCAAATGCTCGACCAGATGCGCAACGATTTTAGCGTCGAAATCGTCGCCGCCCAGATGGTTATTGCCGTGACTGGCCAGCACCTCGACCACATTGTCCTCGATGCCGACCACCGACACATCAAAGGTGCCGCCGCCCAGATCGTAGACCAGCACCTTTTTATGGTCCTGATGGTTGGCCTCGTAAGACAAAGCCGCAGCAGTTGGTTCGTTGATGATCCGCATCACTTCCAACCCGGCGATTTCGCCGGCTTCGCGGGTCGCCTGGCGCTGGGCGTCGGAAAAATAAGCCGGGACCGTGATCACGGCTTTCCGCACCGGTTCGCCCAGATGCGCCTCAGCGATCGCTTTCAGCCGGCGCAGGATGATCGCCGAGATTTCCTGCGGCGTATAAGCGGCGTCACCCATTTCGACCCGGTCGGCGCTGCCCATTTGCCGCTTGATCGACTTAATGGTGCGTTCCGGGTACAACACATACTGGTTCTTGGCCGGTTCACCGACCAGAATCGAACCGTCATCCGCCAGCCCGACAAAGGACGGCAGAATCGGGCAACCGGGGGTGATGTCGATGACGGTGACGCGTCCGTTTTCGACCACCGCCACTTCGGAGTTGGTGGTGCCCAAGTCAATACCGATGATTTTTTCAGTCATGGGTTGCGGTTACTCGGTTTGGGGGTTGAAATTGCGTACATAGTGACCAATCGACGATGGCAACCACCCGGTTGCGGCCCTGCGCCTTGGCTTGATACAGGGCGGCGTCGGCCCGGCCCAGCACGGCGACGGCATCGGTTTCTCCCGGTCCCGCTTCGGCCACCCCAATGGATACGGTGATGGCCGGCAGCTCGCCGCCCCGGTAAAGAATGTGGGTCTGGCGGATGGCCTGACGCAAACTATCGAGTCGCAGTTGCGCGTCTTCCAGGGTCGAGCCATGCAGGATGAGGGTTAACTCCTCGCCGCCGTAGCGGCAGGGCAGATCGCCAGTGCGCAAGGAGCCGCTGATTAGATCGCCCACGACCCGCAGCACGGTATCGCCAGCTTCGTGTCCATAGGTATCGTTGAATCGCTTGAAATGATCCAGATCCAGCATAGCCACCGTCAACGATTCACCGCTGCGCTGGCAGCGGCTCAATTCGCGTGGCAGGGTTTCGTCGAGATAACGCCGGTTAAACAGGCCGGTGAGCGGATCGCGGATCGCTTGTTCCCGTAATGCCTCTTGCAGCCGTTTGCGCTCGGTGACGTCGGTCACCACCGCAATAAAGCCTTGCATCCGACCCTGCGCGTCGCGCCGGTAGTTCCAATCCACATGGGCGTCGAAGACGCTGCCATCGGCGCGACGTTGTTTCGTGTAGTAGGTTGTGGGCAATGGCTGGTCACGAACCAGGAATTGCAGATAGTCGCACAGAAATTTCTGTTTGATGTCGTCTGCCAGAAACTTCCAGATAAACCGTCCGACCACGCTCCCTTCTTTCCCGTAACCGTACAGGCATTCCAACGCCGGATTGGCAAAGGTCACGCGGCCCGTCAAGTCGCATTCCAGCACTCCGTAGGGCAACAAATCCACCAGGCTATGGAACCGGGACTCACTCTTACGCAGTGATTCTTCCATGCGACATCGTTCGGTGACATCGCGACTGAGGCCGATGAGCGCAGGGTGGCCGCTCCACTGCCCCAGGACGACGCGCGTCTCGACCGGAATCTGCTCGCCATTTCGGGCCAACAAGGGCACCGGGCAAAGATCGGCCTCACCCGCCAGCATGGCCGCCACGATTCGCCCGGCTTCCTCGCGCCGCTCCGGCGGGTGAATATCCAGCACATGCCGCCCACGCAGATCCTGCTGCGAATAGTTCAAGGCGCGTTCCACCGCCGGGTTCACCCGCAGGATGCGCCCCTGCTGATCAAGAACGAACAGGAAATCTTCGAGGGCGTCGAACACCGTGCTGAGATTGACCCGCTGTTCTTCGAGTTCCGCCTGGGTTCTGAACCGCATGAGCACCCCGCCCAGTTGCAGCGCCAGCGTTTCGAGCGCTTGACAGGTGGTTGGCGGGATCGCTGCGACCTGATGCGAGGCAAGATTAAAGCAGGCGATCGCCTGACCCTGGTGCAGGATCGGAATAATGGCGTAGGCGCTTAAACCTTCGGTCTGGATGAAATCGGGCAGTTCTGCGTAGATCGGATTAATAAAGCTGTAGCGCGGTTGGCCGGCGCGAACCAGCAGCGCGGACGGCGAATCCGCAGCGCGAATCTGCGCCGCAGCAACGTAAGCAGCGGAAAACCCGTAATGGACTCGCAACGTCAGACAGCCGTCGTCTGGATCGACCTCGTAAATGCCGCCGCTATCCACGCCGGAGAAAGACAGCGCCGCGTTTAGAATCGCCTGCATCGCTGCTACCGGGCGGTCGACCTGCTCCAGCATGAGGAGCAGATCACGCTGAACGGTGAGCAGCCGTTCCGCTTCCTTGCGGTCGGTGATATCGCGGGCGAAACCCACCATGCCGATCACTCGCCCTTCTAGTTTTACCGGCGATTTGTAGGTTTCGAACCAGCGACGGGGCTGGCCGACCTGCTCGATCAATTCTTCCACATGCTTCATCCGGTTGCTCGCCAGCACCTCCCGATCGTCCGCTTGATAGGCTTCGGCTAGATCGGCGGGCCAGACATCCCCATCATTCAAACCGATCAGGGCGTCAGCCGAGTCGAAGCCGCAGGACCGGGCATAGAAGGCATTGACAGTCAGAAGGCGACTTTCCTGATCCTTGAGCCAGACCATAAATGGGAAGTTGTCGAGCACCGCACGCTGATATTCCGAATAGACCCGCAGTTTTTCCTCGGCCAGCTTACGCTTGGTAATGTTGGTGTGCGCGATGACAATCCCCCGCATCCTCGTACCCAAGAGCGTTACCCGCATAACGAACCAGCGTTGTTCGTGCGGCGCGTGGCAGGGGTATTCGAGGACAAAATTCGATTGCTGGCCGGCCAGCACCGCTTGAATGCCGTCACAGGCGGTCATCGCCTCTTCTGACCTTTCACCGATGGCTTTCCGACAGACTTCCAGGTAATTGATGCCGATGCCGGTGTATTGGACCGCTTTACTGGGTTCGATCCCGTTCGCCCGCGCGAAGCGCTGCCAAGGTTTATTGACCGCTACGATCACGCCGTTGTGGTCCAACACGGCAATGTGGGAATCCATCGAATCCAGAATGGCGCGAGTGAACTCATCATTTTGTGCGACTTTGATCAGCGTCTGCTGGAGTTCTTCCGTGCGCGCTTCAACCTGCGCTTCCAACCCTTCCTGGGCCTGACACAGAGCGGCCACCATGTCGTTGAAGGAAGCCGCCAGTTCGCCCACCTCATCGGCACGATCAATGGCAACCGGGCGGGCATTTGGTCCTTGAACAGCGATCTGGCGGGCGGTGCGATTTAGAGTCAACAGGGGTTCGGCCAACCGATGCGCCAATCGCCGCGATAGCGCCATGGTCAACACCGCCAGAGCGAGCGTGCCGAAGCCGTAGCCCAACAGCAGATACTCAAAACCCGCGAGCAAGGTGGAGTGCTCGTGGAGAGTCAACGTCAGCCCGGCAGCGGCGAACGGCCCAGTGGCGAAGAGGGGGCGGGTGGGTAGTTTTCTGGACGACTCCGGGCAGGCTCCGGTAGTCAAATCGAGCGCTCCATCAGGAGATTGCAACGCCAGGATAGCGTTCGGTCCGACCAGATTCTTCTCGGTGACCAACGCTTGCAAATCCAGGGTGGCGAGAAGATAACCTTCGGTGCGGCCAGTGCCGGGATAGAACACCGGCTGGAACAGCACCAGATACGGTTTTCGCTCAATGGCGGCGATCACCGCCTGGAGTTGCTCCGCATCGATAACCGCCCGGCTTTGTGGCCACTCGGCCAGACAACCCGCCGGATGCAACTCCTGCTGCTGGGCGAGTAGTTTCCCCTCGAAATCGCATAGCGCCAGACTCTGAGGTTCAGTGAGGGGAATTCGATAATGGGTGAAGAAGGGCAACAGGTAGACATCGCGCCCTTTGGAATCCAGCAGGGCGCTGAGCACGAGGGGATTTTTTGCCAGACTCTGGACGTTGCGCACGAAAACATCGGCTTTATCGTTCAGCCGCGCCACAACCCGGTCGAGCCGATTCTCCCGATCAACGCGCTGGTACTGGCTGATCAGCCAGAGGCTCGTCATGAGCGACAGGACGCCAAAAATCAGGCTGATACTGAGAATCGCGGCAACGGAATAGGCAGCGATGCGGCGCTCAAGCCGACGGTTGATCCAGCTACGTCCTCGTCGCAACCAGGCGTTCACAATTCA
>JAJHPN010000233.1 GCA_020890855.1 Candidatus Contendibacter sp.
GCGCTCTGGGTTTCGGTCGCGGCGCATCCCGCGCTCGCCGCCCGTTTGCACGCCGGTGGCGGTTATATCACCAAGATGCTGGACGAACTCCGGGCGCAGGGGATCGGTGAAGAAAGTACGGTCACGCCCGATGCTTTAGCCGAAGCGGAGCTGGAACCGCTATTCACTGCTCTGGTTTGCCGCCAGCCGGACATGGCCTTGCAAAGCGCCCTGTGTCTAAGCTGGCTCGGCGACGACCGCGCCAGCGGCGCATTGCTGCAACTCAGCCGGGAACCGGATGTCGGGGCGCGGCGGATGGTCGCCCGGTTCATGACCAACGCCATCATCAATCTAGCCGGCGATCGGCGCTTGCGCTTGCGTCTGCAATGGCTGTTGAACGACGACGACGCACAAGTGCGCGCCGAGGCGTTCGACGGTCTGCTCAAACTGGCCGAACCGGAAGGTCCAGCTGGCGAGATCGATCTGGCCGAACTGGCGCTGCGCACCCAGGCCGGCGAGATTCGAACCCGCGCCCTGCAGCTGCTGGTCAAACACGGCGCGACTGCGCAAGGCGAACTCGCCACCCGCATCGACGGACTGCTCAGCCACGCCCTGGACGACGAAACCGAGGATGTGCGGCGCGAAGCCGTGCGAACACTGTGGGCCTGGCACAGCAAGCGCCCGGAAACCACCCTGCGCCGGGCGGTCACCTCGGTGCATCCCGACATTCGCCGTTGGGCCGTAGACGAACTGGCTCGCCAAGCCCGCCAGTCGCGCGCCTGGGCCAGGGAATTACTGATCGAGCGGGTCGGCGATGCCGCCACCGAGGTCGGCCTGGCTGCCTACGAGGTTCTGACCAAGGAAGACGCCGACAAAAAACGCTCCAATTACCATCTAGCAGCGCTCAATTCACCCACCGCCGAAGTCCGCTTGGCCGGTTTGAAAGGCGCGCTGGAAGCGTCCGACTCGGCCCCGCTGCGAAACCGGTTGATCGAACTGCTGCAAACCGAGGAAGCACCCCAGTTCCTCGCCGCCATCGAAGCGCTCGACACACTGCTGCCCAACGACGCGCAAGCCTTCGCCCTCGCCTTCGACAGCCCGTTTTATCTGCTGCGGGTGCGCGCCGGCGAACTGTGCGGCAAACGTCGGGATAGCCGCGCCATCGGGCCGATGCAGGCTTTATTGAGCATTCCCAAAACTGACCACGACCGCCCTGCCGATGCGCTGCGCCAGCGCGCCGCCAGCGCCCTGGCCGATGTCGGCGATGCCGCCAGCATCCCGTTTTTCACCACCCTGCTGCGCGACGACGATCCGCTGGTGCGGGAACACGGCGCACGCGGCTTGGCCGCCGCCTGTCAAAGCGGCAACGAGCAGTCGCTGGTCGCCGCGCTGGCTCACGCCGATCTGGCGGTGCGCAGTTGGGCCGCCGACGGCCTGTCGAAATTGGGCGATGCGCGGGCGCTGCCGGTGCTGGCCGGCACCCAGCGTCACGAACATTTGCCAATCCGGCGCGGCGCGCTGTACAGCTTCGTCGCGCTGGGCGGCGCCGGGGTGCAAGGCTTGCTGCAAGGGCTGGAAGACCGCGAACGCGATCTCCAGGAATTGGCCTTTGCCGTGATCGTGGCCCGCGATATTGCCTTGGCGCGGGCGAAGCTGGAACCGGATTTGCTGTTGAGCGCCCTGAGCGCCGGCCAGCCGGAAATCCGCTTTGCCGCCGCTCGGGTGCTGGAGGCGCGGTTGCAGGACGAAGATCTGGGCCAGTGGGGTTTGGAATTGATCGGGCCGCGCCAGCCCGAAAAAGCCAGCGATATGCGCAACTGGCCGGAACCGGCGCATCGTCCGCGCTTGCTTAATGCGGTGATCAACGCGCTGGCCAGCGATTCCCCAACGCGGCGTTACG
>JAJHPN010000230.1 GCA_020890855.1 Candidatus Contendibacter sp.
AACCATTCCGGGGCTTCCGAGTGGCGATCGGTGAAGGTCGGCTCGGCGCCGACCCAAATGGCCAGGTTGCGGCGCTTGAGCAGCTCGTCGTGAGCGCGGATGGCCTGATCAAAAGCAGGCAGGGTGGTTTTCATGCGGCCGATCCCGCTGGCGGCGAAAGAACGCGGCATTTTACCCGGATTTCCGCAAAAAGGTGTCTTGTTACCGTGTATCAGTTCCTCATCACTAAGCAGGCATGATAGAAGGGCGGTATCCTTGATAGTCGAGTTTAACTATACTCGTGAAGCGGGTTGCGCCAGACCAATCAATAACACAATCATGTCTCTCCATCGGGTTCGCAACAAGATTCTTCCACCGCTTCAGCGCGGGCGAGAGCCGGGATAAAAGGGAGGAGCCTTGAGTTTCCATCGCTCCCCTTCGGACGCTTTCCTGGCAGCAGGCCAAGGGAACGGAAGCCCGCCCCGTGGGGGATTCGTCCAAATCCCAGGCTATGAAATAGAGTGCGAGATCGGGCGCGGGGGGATGGCGACCGTGTATCGCGCCGTGCAGCACTCGCTGGGGCGGGCGGTGGCGATCAAGGTCCTGGCGCGGGGACCCGATGATCAGGATGAGTTCGCGCTGCGCTTCAAAAAGGAAGGCCGCATTCTCGCTCAGTTATTGCATCCTAACATCGTCACCATTTATGACATTGGGGTTTCCGAGGACAACCAGCTTTTTCTGTCCATGGAGTATCTGTCCGACGGCACGCTTCAGGATCGGATCAAGCGGGGCTTGTCCTTCGATTCCACGATCCACATCGTCCGATCCATCGCGAAGGCGCTCGGCTACGCCCATGAAAAGGGCGTGATTCACCGGGATGTGAAGCCGTCCAATATCATGTTTCGCCACGATGGCGCTCCCGTGCTGACTGATTTTGGGGTCGCGCGCGTGATGACCGGATCGAGCACGGTCCATACGATGACCGGGCTAACGGTCGGCAGTCCGGGCTACATGAGTCCGGAACAGGCCAGGGGCCAAGGCGCCACGCTCCAGTCCGACTTGTACAGTCTTGGCGTGGTGCTGTACGAGATGCTCGTCGGGCGTCCCCCCTATCAAGCCGATAGTGCGCTCGCCGTGGTGTTGAAGCATTTGCATGATCCCATTCCCAGTCTGCCCAGGGAACACGCGAATCTCCAATCGATCCTGAACAAGTTGCTGGCGAAAAAATCCACGGATCGGTATCGGGATGTTGGCGACTTTCTGGCGGCGCTCAATTTCGTCATTCCCAGCGATACCGGCTCGCAGCCCAAGGCGACGACCGGCGGTTCTCCACTGGCCATGGTGGAGTTCGCCAGCGGAACCCTTCGCAGCCTATGGCTAAAACGACCGCGCCGATTCCTCTGGATGGGGATGATCGGCGCCGCGATACTCTTGGTCGTGGTCGTGTACGCCTTCCGGTCCAGAACTGCCACGGAAAGCAGCGAAGCGTTGCCCGAGGAGCCTCCGCAACCGGTTGCCAACACGGCGCCCGTGTCGCGCGAGACCGAAATCGCGACGTTGTTGCAACAGGCGGAGGCGCGACTCCAGGCCGGACTGCTGACGGACGAGGCCGAGCAGAGCGCGGACGCGGCGTATCGGCGGGTGCTGAAACTGGACCGGGGCAACGCCCAGGCCCTGGCGGGATTGGAGAACATCGCCAGGGAATACGAACGGCTAGCGCGGCAGCGCCTGGAAGCCGGAGCGCCGCGGGAAAGTCTGGACCCGATCCAAAAAGGGTTGGCGGTGGCGCCGGGCCGCGAAGGATTGCTGCGGTTGCGCCAAGAGGCGGAGCGGCGGATGGCCGAACGGCAAGCCCAAAAGGCCGAACAGGAACGCCAGCAAGAACTGCAATTGCAGGCCGAACAGTTTCTGGAGCAGGCCCGGAGCAGTTTTGCCGAAGGGTTGCTGGAAATCAGCCAGGCCCATATCGAGCAAGGCTTGCTGGCAGTACCCGATCATCCGGGTCTTTTGGCGCTGCGCGAACGGGTTAGGGCGGGAGAGGCCGAGCGGCAGCGGCAGGAAGAAGCGCGGCGACGGGAAGCAGAGGCGGCACGGCGGCGAACAGAGGAGGTCAATCAATACTTGGCGCAGGCGTTGGAATCCCGGCGCAATGGCGGATACGCGGCCAGCTTGCAGCAAATCGACAAGGGTTTGGCCTTGGCGCCGGATCATGACGATCTGCTGCGCCTAAGGGATGAGGTGCGTGCCCAACTGGTAGCGGAGCAGCAGCGGCAAGCCGAACAGGCCAAGCGGGAGCAGGAAATAAAAAGCTTGTTGAAACAGGCCGAGGCGCAGTGGAAGGCGAAACGTCTGACCGAACCGGCCGGGGACAACGCCGAGGCGACGTATCAACGGATGCTGCAACTGGACCCGGATAATGCCCAGGCCCGGGCGGGATTGGAGCGGATTGCGCGGGAATACGAACAGCAAGCGCGGCAGCGCCGAGATGCGGGCGCGCCGCAGGAAAGCCTGGGACTGATTGACAAGGGGTTGGCGGTGACGCCGGGCTATCCGGGATTGTTGAGCTTGCAGGAAGAGATTTCGCGCGAGATCGCCGAGGCGAAGGCCCGGCAGGCGCGGGAAGAAGAGCAGCAGTTGCAGGCCGAACTGTTTTTGGCGCAGGCGCAGAACAGGTTTCAGCAGGGCGCATTGGCGGCGAGCCTGGCCCAGATCGAGCAGGGGCTGGGGGTGATGTCTGGCCATCCCAGGCTTTTGTCGTTGCGCGAACAGGTGAAGGCGCGGATGGCCGAGCAGGCCAGCCAAGAGGCGGAAGCGGCGCGGCGGCAGGAGGAAGAGGCGCGGCGCCAGGCGGAGGAAGCGGAACGCCGCAAAACCGAAAAGGCCCGCCAGCAGGCGGCGGCCGAACGACGGCGACAGGAGGCCAATCAGTCTCTGGCGCAGGCGTTGGAATTCCAACGAAAGGGTGACTATGCTGCTAGTGCGCAGCTCATCGAAAAGGGGTTGGAGAAAGTTCCGAACCATGAGGGGCTATCGCGGTTGCGAGAGGAGGTGCGCGCCCAACTGGCGGCGGAGCAACAGCGCCAAGCCGAACAAGCCAGGCGAGGGCAGGAAATCAAAACTTTGTTGCAACAGGCCGAGGCGCATTGGAAAGCGAAGCGGTTCACCACGCCGCCGGGAAGCAATGCGGAAGCAACCTATCGGCAGGTGCTCGAACTGGATGCGGGCAATGCCCAGGCCCGGGCGGGATTGGAGCGGATTGCTCGGGAATATTTGCAACAGGCGCGGCAGCAGCAATCGGCAGGGGTTTTGCGGGATAGTTTGGAGTTGATTGAGAAAGGACTGGCGGTTGCGCCGAACCATCAAGAGCTACTGCAATTGCGCCAGGAGGTTGAACGCGGGATCGCTGAAGCGAAAGCCCGGCAAGCGCGGGAAGCCGAACAGCGGTTGCGGGCGGAGCAGTTTTTAGCGCAAGCCACGAGCAGTTTTAAGGAAGGGGCATTGGCGGCCAGTCTGGCCCATATCGAACAGGGCCTGTTGGCAGCGCCGGCTCATCCGGGGTTGCTGGCGTTGCGCGAGCAGGTGAAGGCGCGGATGGCTGAACAAGCCCGCCAGCAGGCAGAATTGGCTAAGCGTCAGGAGGAGGAGAAAGCCCGCCGACAGGCGGAGGAGGAAGCGGAGCGCCAGAAAGCCGACCAGGCCCGCCAGCAGGCGGAATTGGCTAAGCGCCAGGAGGAGGCCGATCGGTATCTGGCGCGGGCGGTCGAGTTGCAGAGGAAGGGTGAACCGGCGGCCAGTTTGCAGCAAGTCGAGGAGGGTTTGGCCTTGGCGCCAAATCACGCGGAGTTGTTGCGCTTGCGCGAAGCGGTGCGCACTCGGTTGGCGGCGGAGCAAAAGCAGCAGCAGGACCAGGTCCAGCGGGAACAGGAGATAAGAAAATTACTGGAGCAGGCGGAAGGGCACGTGAAGGCGAAGCGTCTGACCACGCCGGCAGGGAAAAATGCGCGGGAAACGTATCGTCGAGTACTCGAGCTGGATGCGGGTAATACTCAAGCTCAGGCAGGGCTGGAGAGAATTGCCCAAGAGTATCTGCAACAGGCGCAACAGCGGCGGTTGGCATGGGCATTGCAGGATTGTTTGGAGTTGATTGACAAAGGATTGGCGGTGGTTCCGGATCAGGCGGAACTGTTGCGCTTGCGCGAGGCGGTGCGCGCTGAATGGGTGGCAGAGCAACAACGCTTGGAACAGCAGCGACAAAGCGAGCAGCAAAAGGAGCAACAGCGGAAAGAACAGCAACGCCTGGAACAGCAGCGACAGAGCGAACAACAGCAAAAGGAGCAACAACGGAAAGAGCAACAACGCCAGGAAGAAAAACAGCGGCAAGAGCAACAAAGGAAGCTCGAACAACAGCAACAACAAGAAGAAAAGCAGCAGCAGGAGCAACAAAGGAAGCTCGAACAACAGCGTCTCGAACAGCAACGCTTGGAGCAACAGCGCAAGGAGCAGCAGAGATTGGAACAACAACGCCGGGAAGAAAAGCAGCGGCAAGAGCAACAAAGGAAGCTCGAACAACAACGTCTCGATCAACAGCGCCTGGAGCAACAGCGCAAAGAGCAGCAGAGATTGGAACAACAACGCCGGGAAGAAAAGCAGTGGCAAGAGCAACAAAGGAAGCTCGAGCAGCGACAAGAAAACCCTCAACAAAAGCCAACTCAACCAGAAACCACCACCATACCGCGTATTTTTGGAACATTCTGATGTAGACAACCGAAAGCAAACAATGGGGAGCGATGAGAAATGAAAACCACGGTACTTTGCTCAGCGGTCGTATTGGGTGTCCTGCCACTGGCCGCCTCGGCGGAAGAAGTTAGATCAACTTTCTCTTGGGGAGATATAATCGTTCAACCGCGAGCGTATGTTGGATATGCGGACTATTCACTTGAGGGAAGTGATATCACTATAACCTCAGATACGGGCAATACTAGACCAGGCAAATTATTATTTGGGCTTCCTGACCGCAATAAGGTTGATATCGAAGGATTTGTTGGCGGCATAGGTGCCACGGTGGCGACTGGAAAATTCTTTGGTGATATCTATTATCAGGGTATTCCGAGTGAAACTGTCTATTCGGGCGTTCAGCGCTCATCAAGCGAGGGAATAGAAAATTATGGAGATATCGATGCAAAGCACTATGATTGGGCGATCTCCTTGGGCTATAGGATCACCGATCAATGGTCGGTATTCGCTGGCTACAAGGCTGGTCAAACAGACTCGGATCAATCAGGTACTTTGAATAGTCCAACGCCGGAATCTGAATTGTTACAAACCCTTAATTACTCGGTCACCTTCGATCAGGGTGGTCCCTTCCTGGGTACTTCCTACTCGTTCTCCATCGGTCCAGGCGTGCTCACGCTCAAAGCCGCTTATGCTTATCTGGACGGTAAATATACATCCGATTTTCAATCAACATATTTCCCACCCGTGACTCCAGCACCTGTTCCAGCACTACAACAATTCACTTGGGAAGGTAATTCCAATGCCTATTCATTAGGCGTGTCTTGGACCCAGTCCATAGCCGAAAACCTGGGATTTTCCTTGGGGGCTAATTATCACCGTTACGAATTCGATGCTTCTGGTTCTCAAAGATTTACTGCAACGATCGGAGGTGAGCCATTCCCACCAGCGAGTGGAGTGCTTGAAGGAGGTAACTTGACCGAAGGTTTGTTCACTCTGACGGCATCCTTGTTCTATCAATTCTAATGAGCGATCACCCTGATCCCACCGCATCAGTGGGCTTTATTGGAGGAGGATGGTGACACGCAATCGGTGGAAAATCCTGATCTGGGGTGCCTTGGTATTCAGCATTCAGGGCGCGTTCGCCGGGGAAGCCTGGCTTGTGATCACCTCTGATCCACCGGGGGCGGCGGTTTCCGTGGATAACGCCTATCGCGGCGTGACGCCTCAGCGGCCCAGCGATACCCTGCGTATCCAGGTATTGCCCGGAACTCGCGAGGTCTTTGCCCGCAAGAAAATCGCGGGCAAGGAATATGCGGCGCGGCTGACCATAGAGGCACTCGGCGGAAAGGAAAATCGCGTGCAACTCAACTTGCGCGAAGAAACCGCTCGCGCTTCGGCCACTCCAGCGGCTTTACCGGTCGAAACCAGTAAGCCGCGATACGGAACAGTGATTCGACCTGGCAATCTGGAAGTGCCGGGGAGAAATTTCTAGGCGGGAACCCCAAAGGCGGTAAGTAAGTACGCAAAACCAAATTTAATCATGTTCCAGTTCATCGAATTGCAGCCCTTTGCCGCCGTTCGGGACCACTACTTGGCTGATGACGAACTCTTTTCTCTTCAGACCTATCTGGCAACTAACCCTGAAGCAGGCGATGTTATTCCTGGCTCGGGCGGATGCCGTAAAATCCGCTGGGCGATGCGAGGTCGTGGCAAACGTGGCGGTATCAGGGTCATTTACTTCTTGCGGCTCGATCACGGCCAAATTGTCCTGGTGACCGTGTACGCCAAGAATGTTCGGGAAAATATCGATCCAGGAATACTCAAGCAAATCAAGGAGAGTTTCAAATATGGCCAGACTGTCTGAAACCGAACTGTCTTCCTGGGAAGCATCCCGTGACCTCAACGCCGAACTGCTCCAAGCCTTGCACGAGGTCAGACGCGGTGAATGGGCGCGCAAAACTGAATTCACTCCTCAGGCTAATGGCACGGTGCGCCGAGTCGTGACCCGCCACGATGGTACGGTTGAAAAGGACGAAGTGATTCCATCCGAAAAAGCTCAAGTCGCTATTGCCCGTGCGGCAACCGGTCTTTCCCAAGCGGCTTTTGCCAAACTGCTCGGCGTTTCCGTTCGAACATTACAGGAGTGGGAACAAGGAAGAAGAATACCGTCAGGCGCGGCCGCGACACTGCTCAAAGTGGCTGCCCGTCACCCGGAGGTCTTGCAGGAGTTGGCGGCGTAAGAGGCGTTTTTGGTACAGCCTCCAGGATGATAACGACACGACGACGGGTCCAAAAAAACTGACGGGCCGCGCAGACGCGGCTAGCGAGGAAACAGAACCGGCCGCTCTGGGCAGCCGGTCGGCTGAAATGGAATCTCGCGGCTGGGCCGCTAAGCGCTTGGTGAGGTGCTGGTCGGGCAGGTCTTGATGCCGAGCAGGGTATAGGCCGGGCACCATCCCATTAGTCTCTTAGGCCGGTGGCGATCGGCACCACGCCGATCCAGCCCCACCAGCCGATGATGCCGAGCAGCGAGAGCAGAATCAGCAACGCGCCCACGGCAATGCATCGCCAAGGCCATGATTAACAATAACCGATCCAGTCGATCGGCGGTGCGTAGCTGCGTATCTTCCAACTGAAAATCTCGACGTTTAAAGTCGGAGAACATCGGTTCAATGCCCCAGCGACTGGCGTAATCCCGCATGGTCGCCCGATTCGGCAGGTCATTCATCGCGATGATCCATGGTTCCGGGTGTCCGGCCTCATGCAGAATCTCCAGGTTCATCGGCACGCTCTGGTTGAACAA
>JAJHPN010000217.1 GCA_020890855.1 Candidatus Contendibacter sp.
GGGAACGCCAAGCCGTTCAGAACAGTTCAACATCGCCCTCATCCATCGATTCCTGTAAAACCGCCGCGCTTTTCTGGATTAGCGTAGTCCCCCGCAGGGTTTGCAAGCTGCTGTTGAGTTCCAGCAGCGCCGCCTGGAGATTACCGCCGCTTTGAACCGCTTCGACAAACCAGGTCAAGCGATTGCGCACATCCGTCAGCACATGCTCCTGTTCGCCCAGTTCCCGGTCGGCATGAGTCAGCAACTGACCGACAATATCCTCGAATTGCAGGGATTGCACCGCCAGGCCCACGCTACGATCGATCCCTTGCGTCAGATCAGAAACCTGGCTGAGATTTTCGGAAATAAACTGGTTCATCATGGCGAGTTTGGTAAACAGCGCATCTGCCCGGTCCTTCGCGTCAACCAGCGAATTCATGTCGCGCATGGCCATCTGGTTCACCACATCACGGGTTTCATGCACGATCTTTTTGGATCGTTCCACCTGGTTGCGGATCTGCTCGTTCATTTTCGCCGAACTCTGCGACAGGTTGCGCATCTCGGTCGCCACCACCTGAAACCCCCGCCCCGCCTCGCCCGATCGGGCCGCTTCAATAAAAGCGTTCAGCGGTAGCAGGTTAGTTTGCTTGGTGATCATCTCGACATGGCCAAGCAGCGAAAAGGTCTGGTTCACCACATCCGTCATTGCTTCCATCTTGGCGATAACCCCGCTGCTTTGGGCGCTGACCTGGCCCAGCGTATCCACAAACCCTTGCAGGATCGCTGACATGGCCTCGGCGATTTCCTTGACGCTGGCGCGGTTGGAACGCACCCGTGTTGCATTATTCTGGGACACTTCATCCATCAGCGAAGCGACGAGTTGCTGCTGGGTGCGCGTTTGCGTATTCAGGCCATTAAAGCTGTTGCCCAGTTTGACTACGGCATCGCTGATGATGGTTTTGCCGCGCCGGATGTCGTCATGCACCTTGATGTCTTTCAAGGCCAACACCTCCCGCAAGGCGCTGAACACTTCGGCCACCACCTGCAACACTTCCTCGGTCGTCGCCGCTCCCGACCGAACCCCTGTCATGCCGACATCCTGCGCGGTGGCCGCGCCGCACCGCACCAGCGATGCCATCGCCATATCCAAATCTCCAAAGTGTGGTGGATCATCGTTGATCGCGGCCAGGACCGCCGCATCCTGCCTCGCTTCACCGGAACCGCTCCTCGGTAAACCGGATGATCTGAGCCGGGATCGCCTCCAGCGGCATGATCTTGTCAACTCCGCCCAGCTTGACCGCCTGACCGGGCATCCCCCAGACCACGCTGGTCTGCTCGTCCTGGGCGATAGTGTGCGCCCCAGCGTCGTGCATTTCCTTCATCCCCTGCGCGCCGTCATCACCCATGCCGGTCAGGATGGCGCCAACGGCGTTCATCCCGGCATTAGCCGCTACTGACCGGAATAACACATCAACACTGGGCCGGTGCCGGTTGACCGGCGGACCATCGTTGAGCCGGCAGACATAACGGGCGCCGTCGCGCACCACCATCAAGTGCCGGTCACCGGGGGCAATGTAGGCGTGACCTGGTAAGACTTGCTGGCCATCCTGCGCCTCACAGACCGCGATAGCGGCAATGGAGTCCATCCGCCGGGCGAACGGACCGCTGAAGGCTTCCGGGATATGCTGAGTGATGACAACGCCGGGACAGTTGAGCGGCATCCGGATCAGGACCTCCTTGATCGCCTCAGTGCCGCCGGTGGAGGCGCCAATGGCGACGATGCTTTCGGTGGTTTTGAAGGGCCGGCGGGCGTCGTCTCGTTGCAGGATGACGTCGGCTGAGTATTTTTCGCCGACCGGCGCCACCGGTTTAACGACGACCGGCGCCACGGATCGCCGGTCCTGGACCCGCGCGCGGGCGGCAACCTTGACCTTCTCGCAAATCTCGATCGCGTAATCATCCAGCCGGTGCGCGAGATCCACCTTGGGTTTGGTGACGAAATCCACCGCACCCAGTTCCAGCGCCTGAAACGTGACCGCCGCGCCGCGCTCGGTCAGCGATGACACCATCACCACTGGCATTGGCCGCAAGCGCATCAGATTGCTCAGAAATGTCAGACCATCCATGCGCGGCATTTCTACATCCAGGGTCAACACGTCAGGATTGAGTCTTTTGATCTTGTCCCGCGCCGCATAGGGATCCGTGGCGGATCCGATCACTTCAATACCGGGATCCTTGTTGAGGATCTCGGTCAGCATTTGGCGAACCAGCGCCGAATCATCGACGATGAGCACCCGGATTTTAGCGCCGGCCATGAGTGAAGTCTCCGAACAGTTCGACCTCGCCGCCTTGGGTCGCTTCCCGCCGCAGATTGGCGAGATAAGCGGTTTCCTGCTGGACAATGGTCTCATTGCGGATATTTCGCAGTCTTTTAACCAATACCTTGCCTGTTGCAGGGAAGTAGGCCATTCGTCGCGGACAATCGCCGCCGACATCCTCGGCCGCCAGGGTCAGGCCTTCAGTGCGCAAGTAGGCGCGGATGAAGGCGATATTTTGCAAGCCGATATCCGCCATGCCATTCATGATGCGCCCGCCGCCGAAAATTTTGATCTCCAACTGCTCGCGCCGACAGCCGCCGTATTTGAGAATGCAGTTGACCAGCCGCTCCATAGCGTAGCTGCCATAGGCGGCGTCAGCACTTAATCCATGCGCCCCGGAATTTTCCCGCCCTTCCCGTTCCATCGGCAGCATGAAATGATTCATGCCGCCGATGTTGGCGATCCGGTCACGAATGCACACCGAAATACAGGAGCCGAGCACGGTAGTGATCATCTCATGGCGATGGGTGGCGTAATATTCGCCCGCCAGAATTCGCACGACTTCGACATTCTGCACCGGGTCCCAATAACTGTTCATGTGGGTAAATTCCGGCCAGCGCAGATGGTTCAACTGTCGTGAAGGACGCAAAACCGCAGCCATGGTCGATTCTCTAAAAGATCTTTAAAGACACTTGCGATAAATCGTTTTGCCCAAGGGGGCAAAGCGTTCAGTCACCTTGAAGAGCGATTCGGAATGACCCACAAACAGGTGGCCCTGTTCAGCAAGCAATTCGGCGAACCGGTCAAACAGGATCCGCTGGGTTGGCTTATCGAAATAGATCACCACGTTCCGGCAAAACACCACGTCAAATGGACCCCGCATCGGCCAGTCGTCCATGAGATTTAATTGCCGGAATGTGATCAGGTTGCGCAGCGCCGGCGCCGTCCGCACCAGCCCCGACTGTTCGCCGCTGCCCTTCTGAAACCAGCGCCGCAACCGCGTTTCGGGCAAATCCTTGACCCGGTTCCATTCATAAACACCCCGCTCGGCGGTCGCCAGGACATTGGAATCCAGATCGGTCGCTAGAATCTTGACGTCCCAGCCGACTGCCGGCAGAGTCTCGCGCAGCACCATCGCGATGGAATACGGCTCTTCGCCAGTCGAACAACCAGCGGACCAAATGCGAATTCGCCGGTTGCTGAAACTGCGCTCCCGAACCAGCGCCGGAATCAGATCGTGAGCCAGAAATTCAAAATGGTGCGATTCCCGGAAGAAGGACGTCAGGTTGGTGGTCAGGGCATTGACGAATTCACCCATTTCGTCCCCGGTCGGGCCACTGCTTTCCAACAGATTGCAATAATCTTCAAACCGCCGCAGCCCGTGCTGACGCAAGCGCCGCGACAACCGGCTATACACCAATTCGCGTTTGCCATCCGCCAAGGAAATCCCGGCGACTTCGTTAATGATTCGCCGGATGCGCTGGAAATCCTGATCGGAAAACTCAAACTCCGTATCCATGCTGTCGCGCTATGTCCTGAGCCTGAGGGGAACGCCAGTGCGCCATCAAGGCGCGTCCAGGTCGCTCATGGTAAAACCGACAGTCAGGCGGTGGCGTGCAGTGCGTCCGCCGTTCGCACCGCTTCCACAGCAAACATTTCCTCGATGCTCAACAACCGGTCGACATCCAGCAGCATGACCATTCCGGCTTCAATCGTGACCAGCCCGCTGATGAATTCAGTATTCACCGCTGTGCCGAAGTCCGGCGGATCCTTGATTTCGGAGGCATTATTGATGTTCAGCACGTCCGAGACCCCGTCCACCACCATGCCAACGATCCGTCCGCCTTGTTCCGAACGCACCGTCACCACAATCACCACGGTAGTTTTAGTGTATTCGACCGATTCCAGCCCGAACCGCAAGCGCAAATCGATCACGGGCACAATGGCGCCGCGCAGATTCATTACGCCACGCACGAAACTCGGCGCGTTCGGCACTTTGGTCACCGCCACCCACCCGCGAATCTCTTGCACCTTGAGAATGTCGATGCCATAGGATTCCCCGGCCAGGATGAAAGTCAGGTATTGCAGACCTTCCGCGGTCGCTGTGACCTCGCGCTTGAGATGCGTGCTCAAAGTTGCTAAATCAGTGGTTTTCGTCGCCATTGTCTGCCTCATGTCGCCGCATTGTTGACCCGGATCAGCCCGGAGATATCGAGAATCAAGCCGACCCGGCCATCGCCAAGGATGGTGGCGCCCGCCACGCCCGCCACCCGCCGGAAGTTCTTTTCCAGAGACTTGATGGAAATTTGTTGTTGTCCCTGCAAATCGTCTACGAATAGCCCGACTTGCCGGCCATCGGCCTCCACCACCACCAGCAACCCGTTTTCCAGATTGGTGACAGCGTTTTCCGCGCCAAATTGCTCATACAAGCGCAGGATCGGCAGATGCTGGCCGCGAAACCGCAATACTTCACCCTTGCCGGCCACCCGGTTGATAGCCTCGGCGCGAATTTGCACCGATTCGACAATTGATAACAGCGGGATGATGTAGCAATCGTGGCCGACGCTCACCAGTTGTCCGTCGAGAATCGCCAGAGTCAGCGGCAGGCAAATGGTGATTTTTGATCCCCATCCCGACTGACTGGCGATCTGGATTCTGCCGCCTACATCCTGGATATTGCGGCGCACTACGTCCATCCCCACGCCGCGCCCGGAAACATCGCTGATTTGCTTGGCGGTTGACAGGCCAGGATGGAAGATCAGTTCGTGGATTTGCTCATCGCTGTACTCCTCGCCAGGCCGGAGCAGACCGGCGTCCAGACCCTTGCGCCGCAGCGCGTCCCGATCCAGCCCGCGCCCATCGTCGCCTACTTCGATGAAAATACTGCCGCTTTTGTGATAGGCGTTGAGGGTGATGACCCCGGTTGCCGGCTTGCCGCCCCGTTCAGCGGGCGGCTCGATGCCGTGATCGAGGCTGTTGCGGACCAGATGAACCAGCGGATCGCCGATTTTCTCGATGACCGTCTTGTCGATTTCAGTTTGCTCGCCGCTGATTTTCAGTTCGACCAGTTTGCCCAGTTTTTCGCTGATGTCATGCACCATGCGTGGAAACCGGCTGAACACCGAGCTGATCGGCAACATGCGAATCCGCATGACGTGTTCCTGCAAGTCCCGGGTATTGCGATCGAGTTGATCCAGGGCTTCATGCAGCTTGTCGATCCGATCCATGTCAAAGTCGACGCCCAGGGCGCTCAACATCGACTGGGTGGTGACCAGTTCGCCGACCAGATTGATCACCGCATCGACCTTGTCGATGCCTACCCGGATCGAAGCACTGTCAGCGGCTGTTCCCGCTCCCCGCCGGTCGCTTTTGCGCCGGTCGCCCCCCCGTCTTTCCAGCAGCAGCTCGCCTTGACCGGGTTCTTCGGCAGCGGTTGCGCCGGCCGGTGGTGGAGCGACCGTGTCAGCCAGGGGTTCAATGCTCAGATCGCAGTCATCTTCGACCCAGGCGAAGACTTCGGTGACGACTTCTTGCGAGGCGGCGCCGCGCAATTCCAGTTCCCAGGCCAGATAGCAGTCTTCAGGCTGCATCTCCGCCAGGCGCGGCAACCGGCTAAAATCAGGACGAACCGTCAGGTCGCCCAGCGTAGCCAGTTCACGGAAAATGCGCACCGGGTCATTGCCGCTGTGCATCAGATCCAGGTGCGGCCGGAAATTGATCAACCAGCCTCCGGGTGGCGGCGGTGGTTGGGGAGCGGTTGAACCGCGGTTCCCGGTCGCATCTGCCGTCCTGGATGTTGTGTTGTTGCGCTCCAGCAGCCGGGTTAGCCGTCCCTGCAAATTCCCGACCCTGGCGCTGTCAATATCGGTGTTTTGCCGCACCGCCATCAACATCTCTCTCAGACAGTCCACCGACTCCAGCAGGTTATTAACCGCTTCGCCGGTAACCGCCATCTGGCCTTCGCGCATCTTGTCCAGCAGCGTTTCCATGACATGGGTGAAGTCGGTCACTTCCTTGAAACCGAAAGTGCCGCTGCCGCCCTTAATCGAGTGGGCGGCCCGGAAGATGGTGTTGATCTGTTCCAGGTCGGCCGCGCCGGGAGGCAAGGCCAACAGCCCGGCTTCCATGATATCCAGCCCTTCCAGGCTTTCTTCAAAGAAGGTCTGGACGAACTGTCCGATGTCTATGGCCATGAGGTGTCATCCCAGCACTTTGTTGACGGTCGCCAGCAGTTTTTCGGGATTGAACGGTTTAACGATCCAGCCAGTGGCGCCGGCGTCCTTACCCTCCATTTTCTTATCGGTGGTGGATTCGGTGGTCAGGGTCAGAATGGGCGTGAACTTGTAAGCCGGCAGCGCCCGCAATTCCCGAATCAGGGTAATCCCGTCCATGTTGGGCATGTTGACGTCAGTAATCACCAGATCAGACGTCGCACCTTTGGCCAGATTCAGCGCCATTACCCCGTCTTCCGCCACCATCACCTGATGCCCCGCCTCCTTGAGGGTAAATTCCACCATCTGCCGCATAGACGCTGAATCATCCACTATGAGTATTGTTGCCATTGTAACGAGTCTCCTCCTCCTCAAAGCCTGCCATCGCTTCCGCATCCGGTTGTTGCGGACCCGGGATTAGTCTGAACCATTCCCGGCTTCGCCAAGCGCCAGGCTGTCAGTCAAGCCTAGCAGCTGCGCCCCTTCTATCAGCGCCGGCGACGGGTTGCGCCAGCGCACGGGCTGCTTTCGCAGATGGGCCTCGATCACCAAGCTCAGGAATAACTGTAGCGCTGCGGTGTGGACTTTGCGCACCGCTTGACCGTCAATCTCCACTGGTTCCTGGTTTTTCAGCGCCAAGAGCAATTGCCGATGTAACACACCGGCGGTTCCGATATCCAGTTCTGGCTGGCATTCAATGATCGCCATGAAATACTCCTAAAACTCTTCCCACTCTTCGGAAGCAGAGTGTGCGGTGGATTTTTTCTCATCCGGAACTGGCCGGGCGGCTGGTTTAACGGTCGCTGGTTTAATGGTCACTGGTTTGGCGGCGCTGGGTTTAACGATCGCTGGTTTAATGGTCGCTGGTTTAACGGCGCTCAGATGCGATCCGGTCGAAGAAGCCCTGCTCTCGCTCCGGTGGCTGGCGCTGGCGACTCGTGGAGCGGATTCGCGGTGATCCAGTGTGAAGAACGCCATGAGTCCTTGCAG
>JAJHPN010000128.1 GCA_020890855.1 Candidatus Contendibacter sp.
GGCGAAGGGGTGCCGGAGATCGTCCGCGACGCCTTGCAGGATGCGCTGGAGGTCGCTTTGGAGAACGTGCCGGAATTGCCGGGGCAGGTTTATGTGCTGCTGGATGTATCCGGATCGATGGCTTCGCCGATCACCGGTCAGCGCACGGGCGCTACCTCCAAAGTGCGCTGTGTGGATGTGGCGGCGCTGATCGCTGCGGCCCTTTCAGCGAAGAATCCAGCGACCAAGATTCTCGCGTTCGATACTGAGGTTCACACCGTGCAACTCAACCGGCGCGACAGTGTGTTGACCCAGGCCAAGACCTTGGCCGCATTCTGTGGCGGCGGGACCGATTGCGGACGGCCGCTGGCGAAGCTGAATAAAAATAAAGCCGCCGGCGATCTGGTGATCTACGTTTCTGATAATGAATCGTGGGCGGATCCGCAGCGCGGACGCGGCACCGAAACGATGAAGCAGTGGGAAATTTTCCGGCAGCGCAACCCGAAAGCCGGGCTGATTTGCATTGATCTTCAGCCTTATGGTTCGACCCAGGCGCAAACCCGCGAGGATGTGTTAAATGTCGGCGGATTCTCGGATGCGGTATTCGAGGTGCTGGCGCGGTTCGCCGCCGGACAGTTGGGCGGCGATCATTGGGTGCGCGAAATCGAAGCGGTGGAGGTATAATCAAACCAAGGTTTTGCCGTCCGGGCCGGAATGCTCGACCGGGAGTACATGCCTGCTAAGCATACCCTTCTCTCGGTTAATTCCCTTGTCTGGTTCGGGCGGTTTTGATTTGGGCTGCGAATGCCAACGGGACTACATGACTTGAAATCATGTCTCGTTAATTCCTTGTCGCAGCTTTTCGCTGATGGCGACGAATGCCGACGGGAGTACATGGCGCCCTTAGGAAGAGCAGGATCGCCATCCTGCCCCCGTTTAATACGGGGTTTCCGCTCTCGCCATTCCTTGTCGTCGCTGCTCTGGTTAAGTGGCGAATGCTCGCGGGACTACATTGATAATGCCTCGGTCACGGGTTCGAGTCCCGTCAGTCACTGAAAAGCGGCTGTAGCTCAGTCGGTAGAGCAAGGAACGTCTCGCAATTTCTTGTCGCCACCTTTTATCAATAAACGGAATGCGGGTTAATCATTCGCATTCCGTTTTTTTAGTGGTCTATCATGCCTGCGATTATCCTTTCAACCCTGAACGCCCGCTATTTTCACTCATCATTCGGGCTGCGTTATCTGTTCGCCAATCTGGGCGAATTGCAGACTGACGCCGTGATCCGCGAGTTCATCATCACCCAACGTCCGCTGGATATTGTCGAACAGCTGCTGGCTGAACAGCCGCAGATCATCGGCTTTGGCGTTTATATCTGGAATGTAGCGGAAACCACCCAAATCGTTGCCTTGATTAAACAGGCACGGCCTGAGGTGTTAATCGTGCTGGGCGGCCCGGAGGTGAGTTATGAATGGGAAAATCAACCGATAGTGGGGCTGGCTGATTATCTGATCACCGGTCAGGCCGATTTGGCCTTCTTGCAGTTATGCCGACAATGGCTCAATGGCGACCTGCCAGTGGAAAAGGTCATTATCGCTGAACCACCGTTGCTGGAATCATTAGCATCGCCCTACTGTTTCTACAATGAAGAAGACATTGCCCACCGACTGATTTATGTCGAAGCTTCACGCGGTTGTCCGTTTCGCTGCGAGTTTTGTCTGTCAGCGCTGGATAAAACCGCTTGGCCTTTTCCATTGGATCCGTTTCTCAATGAAATGGCTCATCTTTATCATCATGGTGTACGCCATTTCAAGTTCGTGGATCGCACTTTTAATCTTAACAGTAAAATCGGGGCGCGGATTCTTGAGTTCTTTCTTGAGCGACTTGATGAACGGCTATTCCTGCACTTTGAGCTAATTCCTGATCAGTTACCAGATGCTCTGAAAACACTAATCGTCCGGTTTCCACCGGGGGCGCTGCAATTCGAGATCGGGGTTCAGACTTTTAATCCAGTGGTACAGGCATTGATTAGTCGTAAGCAGGATAATGATAAAGCCGAGGAAAATCTTATCTGGCTGAGGCGCAACACTCATGCTCATTTACACGCTGACTTGATCGTCGGATTGCCGGGCGAGGGTCTAGACAGTTTTGCCAACGGCTTTAATCGCTTGGTGGCGCTCGATCCGCATGAAATCCAGATCGGCATTCTGAAACGGTTGCGTGGAACTCCCATTATTCGCCATACCGCTGCCTTCGATCTGCGCTTTAATCCACACCCGCCCTATAACCTGCTGTCTTCGCAACTGCTGGACTTTGCCATGCTGCGGCGGTTGGAGCGGTTTGCCCGTTACTGGGATTTGATCGGCAACTCTGGGCGATTCCACCAGACCCGCCCGCTGTTATTGGGCAGTGATCCGTTCGGGCGGTTCATGACGTTGAGCGACTGGTTGTTTGCCACAACTGGGCAGACCCATCAGTTGGCGCTGGAGCGTCTGTTTGACTTGCTTTATCGGGGACTGGTTGAAATGCTGGCTGTAGCAGAAGCGACAGCGAGGGAAGCGTTGACCCAGGACTTTCACCAAAGCGGCATGAAAAGCTGCCCGATATTCCTGCGGTTGGAGCGAGAAACGCTTCCGGTCGGCAAGGCTGTTAGAACACCGATTCGTCCGACCCGGCAGGCGCGACACCACACACCCGACCTTTAGGGATCATGCGGAAACTCTGTGAATTTTCAGGATTTTTCTTGTTCTGCTCGTTCTACAGCTAGAAAAATCAATGTGTTAGTTTCTACAATAGTCTCTTTATATTTGTTGCTTTTCGGCAATTTATGTTGCTAAGCAACAAATTTTTGTTGCAGTGCGGGAACAAAACAGGTATGACTATGGCCTAAATATTGAAACCCATCGATTAAGGAGACCAAGCCATGACCAATTCCCGTCCCATCCATACCGTTTGTCCGCATTGCAAGCGCCCGGTTGTGGCGCTGCGTGAACAGCAACGCGCTCGCTGTGCCGAGCATGGCATCGTTGTTCCGATGCGCAGTGTGGTCGCCAATGCGCCGGTAGCGCCACCATTACGGCAACCGGAGCCGGTGGCCTGACCGGTGTTCCGCTCACCACGTCCGGTGGGTGGTGAGGTTTCTCCACGCCAATTTCCGCTGCTTTTGCGCAATCACCGACGCAAAAGTAGTTCAGCACCCACCCCATTGTCGCGGGTGCGCCGGCTACGAGTAACCCACCGCTTTCCATACACCGCATCATAACCGGCCCCGTTGCGCTCCATGGCGCCGGGGCCGATGTCTTAGCTTGGCAACAGGTAGAAAATATAGGCAAAATCTGCCTGCACGGCGAAATCAGGGCAACCGCTGCGTTAAACTCAACCAGAACGCCGTTGGACCTACCGCCAGGATCCCGAACGCCATGCTTGCGCCCTCACTCAAACCGGAAAAACGCGAATACTATCGCCTGCAATTTCCCCGCGCTGAGCGACCATTGCTGACCATCGGCGAACGCCACTACGAAGTGCTGGACTGTTCGGTGCGCGGCTTGCGCTGCATCATCAACGAGTGGCAACCGCCGCTTCCGGTTGGCGAACAGATCGAAGGGCTGATGCAGTTCCATGGTCGGGCGCAGACCCCGATTCGCGGCTTGGTGATCCGCATGCAGCACAACGAAATCGCCCTCTATCTGCCGGCAAGCGAAATTCCCTTTAGCCTTTTGCGCAAGGAAGAACGCTATTTGATCGCCCACTACCGGGGGCAAGCGTTGTAGACCATGCCTACCAGTCAAGAACGGCGTCAGGATCACCGCATTCGCTATCCGTTCCAGGAGCGGCCGCAGCTCCAATACGCGGATCGAACCTGCGTGGTGCTGGATATTTCGGCGCGGGGCTTGTGCTACGCCCTTCCTGACGGCCTGCTTCCCAAACCCTATGAGCCGGTCAAGGGTATCCTCCGCTTCCGGCACAATACGCCAATCACTATTGACGGCGTCGTAGTGCGGGCGCAGAACGGCGAAGTTGCGCTCTATCTCCACCAGGAAATCCCCTTCGCAGTACTATTGGCTGAACAACGCTACCTGCATCAGCACTATCCGATGTGGTCATAGTCCCTTTGCTCTCTCCGCCAGGAATGACCTGATGAAACTGGATTTGATTAGCCGCTACCCGGACGCCACCCCCAAACCAACGCCGTTGCTGTTCGTGCATGGTTCGTTCTCGGACGCCCGGGTCTGGGATGAAAATTTCCTGCCCTGGTTCGCCCGCCGCGGCTATGAAGCGCACGCCATCAGCCTGCGTGGCCACGGTTTGAGCGAAGGCCGCGAACGTTTGCATAGCTGGCGGCTGGCCGATTACGTCGCCGATCTGGAAAAAACGGTGCAAGCCATGCCCCGCCCGCCGGTGCTGATCGGCCATTCGATGGGCGGGATGGTGATTCAAAAGTATCTGGAGAATCACGCCGGGATCGCTGGCGTGGTGCTGATGGCCTCGGTGCCGCCACAGGGTTTGACGCCGACCACCTTCCACATGGCGATGCGGCATCCGTTCCTGTTTCAGCAAATGTCGCTGTTTTCGCTGTTCGGCCCCAGCTACGGCTCGCCGGAGATGATGCGACGGTTGCTGTTTTCCAAGGATACGCCAGCGGCTAAATTGCAGCAGTACTTTGGTCTGGTGCAGGCGGAATCGCAAATAGTGGCGATAGATATGATGTGGTTGAACACACTGCGACTCAAACCGGGAGCGTTGCCCATACCGTTGCTGGTGCAGGGCGCCCAGCACGATGTGTTCGTCTCGCCGGCGATGGTGCGGGAAACCGCCCGGTTCTACCGTACCGAACCTTGGATTTTCCCGAACATGGCCCACGCCATGATGCTGGAAATGAACTGGCGGGATGTAGCGAATAACCTGCTCAACTGGCTGGAAGGCACGATGGGCGATCAACCGGCGGGCAAGGGGGCCTGATACGGATTTGGGTTCTTCAGCGGGCGCTGGCGCGTAGCGCTTGCAAGCGGCGACAACATCCGCTTCCTTGGATCGCCGTTCCCAAACTCAACTATGCTTGTTCCAAGCGTTTTTGAGATGCCAGCCCCACACCAGGAGAGTCAACTCCATGATTAAAATCCGTAAAAATAGCAGGTTAAAAATCCTGTCCAGCTCAGTCGCGCTAGCGGCGTTGACGCTGCTCACCACCGGTTGCGGAGGCGATGACAACAACGAGGCATCCGTGGGAACCGTTACCCTGGTTCATCCCGGCGGGCGAGCGACGAGCGCCGCCGCTCATCCAGTGACTGTGCTTCAGAGCGACCAGCCGTCGGTTTACGACAACCAACACCGCCGCATTAACCAGAATTACGAGCATGAAGAACCTGGACAGATTCCAGGGGGGATCGATACAGTCAGCGTGATTTTCCGGGACAGTCTGGGCAATCCGGTTTATGGCCCCATTGAGGTCGACGCCACCGCAACGCTAACTGTTCAGGATGTTCCCTTGACCGCGCAGACAGTGGATATCGACTATCTCCGCAACGGCGGGTTTGCCCTGTTTGAAGATCAAGAACCGGTGGTTTGGGCCAACGGCAGCGCCCTGGTTGATGACCCCGATCCCAGCCCGGCGCCGCCCTCAACCAGCGATTGGGCCACGACGATCAAGTCAACTCGCACCGCCAACGCCGGGCAAATGATAGCGGCTGACTCGGACCTGACCCGCCTGATGATCGCGACCGAAGGAGGAACTCCCCAGTCCTTTCTGGTGAAAGGCGTGGCCTATTCCCCCGCACCGATTGGCTACAACACCCGCCAATCTACCGACCTGGGCGATTTCTTCTGGGATACTCCCAAAGCAGAGTGGTTTATCGACTGGGAGAAAGTCTGGAAACGCGATATCGAAAAGATTCGCTCACTCGGCTTTAATACGATCAGGGTTTACAACATGATCCCTTATCATATTAACCCCGATGGCTCCATTCCTGATCCCGACCAGATACCCAATCAGGATAAAGGGTTATTTCTTTACCAACACCAGAAATTCCTTGATGCCTGCTGGAACGATGGGGATCGACCGATTTATGTACTGGTCGGCATCTCCATGCCTGATGAGATCTGGTTCAAGCAGACTTTCGATAATGGGAAAACCGACGCCAACATTGCGGCGATCATCAAGTTCTGGGATCGCGCTTTCCCGGAGATGGTCAAGCAGGTCGCGGATCATCCCGCAGTCTTGGGGTTCACGATCTTCAACGAGAAGGCTTTTCCGCTCTACTATTCGGACAGCTCGCCTGAACCGGCGACAGCCCAGTTCTGGTGGAGCCAGGTCAAGAAATACACTGAGATCGCCAAGCAACTGGCGCCAACAAAACTGGTTGGATGGGCGGCGAACGACGATCCGGGCATCCCCAAAAACAGCCAGGGCTTTCTGCGGACTCACGGCCAGGCCTTGGATTTCTTCGGCGTCAATGGCTATCAAACCCAGAGCTGGCGCCCTTCCCTCGATGCCTATTTGCCAGACGCCCTCGGCGATCTGGCGCGTCCAGTGATTTTAACCGAGTTTGGCATCCCCGCCACCAGCCGCACCGATCATTCGCTGTTCTACCCATACCGGGAACCCGGACTGTCGGAGTGCAAAGCCCGGATCGCCGCCGCTGAGGGCGTATCCACCAGCGAGGTCACCATTCCTCCCGGCACTGACGCCAGTCTGCAATTTGCAACCCTGGAAAGTACGCGGAGCCTCTTTGAAGACGCCCAAACACGCACCGCCGCTGGATCGGTGGTGGGCCGCATGGCGAAGCTCGCTTTCGAGCACCCCATCAGTGTCGGAATCACCTATTTCGAATGGTCTGACGAGTGGTGGAAGCAAGAACCTTACGCCAAGTTCTGGGCGCCCAACCGTGCGGTGTCCGACCCAAACGCCAAAAGAACCGTCCCCTGTGGAGCGTTGCAGGTTGACCGTCAGGAAGGCAGCAGCAGTCAGGCTGTTAGCGACTTCCCCAACCAGTATTGGGACGAGGAGGGCTTCGGTCTGCACAGCATCACTCTGAATGGACGCACTTCAGAACAGGTCTTCACCCCTAACCCCTCGGGGGTTGGCGCCAATACCTATCCTGACAAAATGATGGCTCGAACCGAATTGTTGAACGCGCTGCTGGAAAGCTATAAAACGGCTCCCGCCCGCTGATGCGCCCCAACCGCCTCTGAATGGATTGCCAGGGATCGCCCGCCCGTAAAACAAAAGCCGGAACCCAGGTTCCGGCTTTTTGGTTCCATCGGACTGTTCCATGGCATCGGCTGGCAGCCCCACTGGCGGTGGCGCTAGACTCCACTATGCTGTTCTAAGCGTTCTTGAGCGACTCGACCAGATCGATGTACTGCTGCATGGCGTCTTCCCTGGGCGTACCTTTCAGCTTGGCCCAGGCATCGTACTTGGCGCGACCCACCAAATCGGTAAAACCGGGGCGCTTGCCTTCAACATCGCCGCTTGATCCCTGCTTGAAGGTGGCGTACAGCTTCA
>JAJHPN010000265.1 GCA_020890855.1 Candidatus Contendibacter sp.
CGGGCGATGATCTGCTCCAGACTCAAATCCGCAGTGTTGACGATTTCCGCCGCCGGATGGGCGGCCAGCACCACCTCTTTTGGCACCAGCGAACCGGCGTACAGCACCAGTGGGCATTCGCCAATCAACCGCCGACCTTTCACGGTAATCAGTTCCGGGTCGCCGGGGCCAGCGCCAATGAAGTAGACGGTCATTCAGAATTTCCCCTGATCCAGTTGCTCCAGCAGCGCCGGAGTGATCTCGTCAAAACGGACGATGCGTTTACCCCGATGATCGCGCTGGAATTCCTCCGCTTCGGCCTGGGTCGTCAATGGCACGAATTCATGACCCATCGGCCCCAGCGTATCCGAGCCGATCACATACCAGGCGGCGCGCGCGTCAATCCGGCTGACGCTGTAATACTCGGTGACGCCCATCGCCGCGATATCGGTCTGGGCATGACCGGGCGCATATTTGGGCAGGTTCAGCAGGTATTTGAACAAATCCTTGGTCCCGTCGAAATGATGGGCGTGACCATCCTTATACAGCACCGTCGCCACCCAGTCGGGATAGAGGCTGACGAACATTCCGCACACCGGGCAAGTGTCTTTCGGACCGGGAGCGGGCAGGCGCAGACCTTCGCCCCAGGCCGGCAGCAGCGCGACCGCCAGCACCAACGGCGCCAACCACCGACCGGGGCCGGCGGCGCTCATGGAGTGTGACCGGCGTGTCCAGCGGCTTTCAGCTTCATCTCCGCCCGTTTCTTGCGGATCATCGCAGTATCGCCGGCCATGCTCAGATACGCCGCTTGCAGAGCGGCGTCGAAATTACCCAGTTCCCCGCCCTGTGCAGTCTTGACTGCTTCGGCGTCCGCTTTGGCGGCAAAGGCGACCTTGCTCTGTTTGGTCATGACTCCCGGCAGCTTCGAGCCGATGAGATACGTCGCCTGATCGACGTTGACCAGTGGTTTCGGATCCGTCTTCGCCCCAAAATCAGCGGCATAGATTGCTTTGGGGCCGCGATCCAGATTCAACGCCAAACTGAGCGCAGCGCAATGCAACGAGCAGGTTCCGTCCACCAAATCATCCTGGTATTGCACCAGATGGCGGCTGTGGTGGTACTTTGCGCGGTCCATGCCGCAATATGGGCATTTCGGATACTTGACCAGGTCATTTTCGACCGGGTTAGCGTCCGGCGCGGTTTTAGGCGTGAACTGCAACGGCGTACCGTCGGTTTCGCATTTCGCGGCCAAGGCGGGCGAACTCAGAACGGCGATGCCGGCGGCAGCTCCGGTCGCCGCGAACAAGCCCAGAATTTGCCGGCGGTTGATCGAAATAGAATCATTCATGGATAACCTCCAGTGGGTCAGGGGTGAAAAAGCGGTCAAGGTAGCACTGGTCACAGCAGATCTTTAATCGCCGCTTCGAAAATTTCCGGGGTGGACTCGCCCATGATCCGACGGCGAATGATTCCCTGCCGATCCACCATGAAAGTAGCGGGTAAGCCCATCACGCCGTAACGGCGCATGACCTCGCCTTCCGGGTCCAACAGCACCTCAAAGGACAGGCCGAGTTTCTGCACGAACGCCCGCACGGCGTCCGGATCTTCCATGATGTTGATAGCGAGCAAGCGCAAGCCCTGGTCGCGGCGCTGGCGATAGATCGGCTCCAGCGCCGCCATTTCGCTCAGGCAATACGGGCACCATGCCGCCCAGAAATGGACGGCGACCACCTGGCCCCGATACTGGTCCGGAAAGCGCACCGGGCCGCCATTAAGCGGGTTGAGGGTAAACGCAGCAGCCGGCGCGTTGAGCTGCGGAGCGGGCGATTCGCAGCCGACCAGCAGGGCCAGCCACAACAGGCCACAGGGCAACAGGCGCAACACGTTCGTGATCAAACCGTTTCCCCTGTGATTAAACGCCGGTGGGCGCAGTCGTCAACAGCGCCACGGCATGAACGGCGATCCCCTCGCAGCGCCCGATAGCGCCTAGCCCTTCAGTGGTCGTAGCCTTGATGTTGACCTGGGCCGGAGCGATGTTCAAATCGGCAGCGATGAAGACGCGCATCGTCGGAATGTGCGGAGCCATTTTCGGCGCCTGGGCGATGATCGTGGCGTCCACATTGCCGATGATCAGCCGCTGATTTTGCAGCAGCTCCACCACTTGCCGCAGCAGAATCCGGCTGTCGATCTGGGCAAATGCGGGGCTGCTGTCGGGAAAATGCTGGCCAATGTCGCCCAAACCCGCCGCGCCAAGCAGCGCATCGCACAACGCATGCAGCAGCACATCGCCATCGGAATGGGCGATCAACCCGCGCCGATGCGGGATGCGAACTCCGCCCAGCGTAATGAATTCGCCGGAGCCGAAGGCATGAACGTCAAAGCCGTGACCGATCCGCATCAGGGATTCCCTCATTTTGGCGCGCTCCCACTGGCGGGGGAGAGATTTAAATGACGGTGCGTCAGGTAGAACTCCGCCAGCGCCAAATCTTCCGGGCGGGTGATTTTGAGATTATCCGCCCGGCCTTCGATCAGGCGGGGGGCAAATCCCGCCGCTTCAATGGCCGCCGCTTCGTCAGTAATCGGCAAACCACGAACCAGCGCCGTATGCAGTGCGTCATGCAGTACGCCAAGGCGGAACATCTGCGGGGTCAGGGCGTGCCAGAGTGAGGAACGATCCACCGTCGCCGCCACTCGCCCGGCGGCGTCGGCCTGTTTCAGAGTATCCCGCACCGGAACCGCCAGCAGCCCGCCCACCGGATCATCGGCCAGTGCGGTCAGCAGCCGATCCACATCGCCCCGGCGTAGACAGGGTCGGGCGGCATCGTGAACCAGCACCCAATCCTCCGGCGCGGCCCATTCCCGCAGCGCCGCCAGCCCGTTCAGCACGGAATGGGCGCGTTCAGCGCCACCCACCACGATCTGCAACGGCTGGGTCGGGGTCAGCGTCGCGGCTACCTCTGGCCAGCGTTCATCATCGGCGCTGATTGCAATGACCGCTCCAGCGATGCGCGGATGTTCCAGCAGGGCCATCAGCGCATGAACCATGACCGGTCGCCCGACCAACGGCAGATATTGCTTGGGCATCGTCGCCGCCATGCGCCGTCCAGCGCCAGCAGCGGGGATCATCGCCCAATAGCGCGGAATCGCCATCAGTTAATCCGGAATGACGTCATGCGCCGGTGGCTTGAGCGCCGGCGTTGCTGGTTTGGCGGCGGGTCGTTTAATCGGCGCCGCGGGCCGGTTGACCGGTTGGCCGTGCGGCTTGGCGGTGGCGACTGGCGGTTTCGGGAGAGGCGATCCGGGTTTGCCAGAATCTGCCAGCGGAGTTGGCAGCGGTTGTTCAAGAATCCGATAGAAGGTTTCATCAGGGCGGATCATGCCCATTTCAGTCCGGGCCCGTTCTTCAATCGCCGTCAGCCCATTTTTCATATCCTTGATATCCGCCTCCAGCGCCTGATTGCGCTCATTCAAGATGGCGTTTTCCTCGGTTTGCGCCTGGATGGAAACCCGCAAGGCGTAAGTCTGTCGGACGCCGTCCTCAGCGATCCAGAGCAGATACTGCAAAAGCAACACGATAGCGATCAGCACAGCCTCCAGAATTTGCAGCTTTAATCCGGGCGGCTTCGATTCTTGCTCAGTCACATGGGCCATGATGATGCACGAGGGCGGAAAATAATGAGCGCCTCCACGTTACTCTCCGCAAGCGGGAAGACGGGAAGGCGCAATCAAGAAAACCGGTTCCTGCCCCTCTCCCGCTACGGGAAAGGGCTGGCGGAAACCACGGTTTTAGCCGGGGAACACGTTAAACGCGGCTTTGCCTGGATAGATGGCGGCGGAACCGAGCTCTTCTTCGATCACCAGCAACCGGTTGTACTTGGCGACGCGGTCAGAGCGGCTCAGCGAGCCGGTCTTGATCTGGCTGGCGGCGGTGGCCACGGCCAGATCGGCAATAGTGGTGTCCTCGGTTTCGCCGGAGCGGTGCGAGGAGATTGAGGTATAACCGGCGGCGGCGGCCATATTGATGGCGTTCAGCGTTTCGGTCAGGGTGCCGATCTGGTTGACCTTGATCAGGATCGAGTTGGCGATGCCCTCCTTGATGCCGCGTTCCAGAATTGAGGTGTTGGTCACGAACAGGTCGTCACCGACCAGTTGAATTTTCTTGCCCAGCACCTGGGTCAAATACGCCCAGCCGGCCCAGTCGCTTTCGTCCAGACCATCCTCAATGGAGACAATGGGATAGCGGCTGGCCCAGTCGGCCAGCTTGTCGGAGAAGCCATTCGAGGTGAACGATTGGCCTTCGCCTTCCAGCACATAGTTGCCGTTCTTGTAAAACTCGGAACTGGCGCAGTCCAGGGCTAGATAAATGTCCTTGCCAGGGGCGTAACCAGCCTTTTTGATCGCTTCCATCACCACGTCGAGCGCCGCTTCATTGGATGGCAGGTTGGGGGCGAAACCGCCCTCATCGCCGACCGCCGTGTTCATGCCCTGGCCCTTCAGCACCGCTTTGAGGGAATGAAACACTTCCGCGCCCCAGCGCAGCGCTTCGCGGAAACTGGGCGCGCCAATCGGCATGATCATGAATTCCTGAATATCGACATTGTTGTCGGCATGCGCGCCGCCATTGAGGATATTCATCATCGGCACCGGCAACTGATAGGGGCCGGTGGGGTTGAGATACTTGTACAGCGGGACGCCTTTCTCGAACGCGGCGGCATGAGCGACCGCCATCGATACGCCGAGAATCGCATTGGCGCCAAGACGACTCTTGGTGGGGGTGCCATCCAGATCGATCATCTTCTGATCAATCGCCGCCTGGTTGCCGACCGCTTCGACGCCGAGCAGGGCGCTGCGCAGTTCACCGTTGACGTTGGCGACCGCCTTGAGAACGCCCTTGCCCAGATAGCGGCCCTTGTCGCCATCGCGCAATTCCAGCGCCTCGCGGCTACCGGTGGACGCCCCGGATGGGACGCCGGCGCAGCCCTTGGCGCCGGATTCCAGGATGACGTCGACGCCGATGGTCGGATTGCCACGCGAGTCCATAATTTCCCGACCGCGAATTTCTTTGATTTTCGACATGCTGCAACTCCTCTGGGTGTGGTTGTGCAAGGAACAGATGAAGGTTATGAGAGCAATTCAGTTTCCGGGAAGCCGTGCTGCTTGACCAGCGCATCCAACGCCTTGAGCGTGGCCAACAATGCTTCCATCCGATCCAGCGGCCAGACGTTGGGACCGTCGCTCAAGGCTTGATCGGGATGCGGATGGGTTTCCATGAACAGTCCGGCGATCCCCGCCGCCACCGCCGCCCGGGCCAGCACCGGCACGAATTCGCGCTGGCCGCCCGAGGCGTGGCCCTGGCCGCCCGGCAACTGTACTGAATGGGTGGCGTCGAACACGACCGGACAACCGGTGGTCCGCATCACGGCCAAGGCCCGCATGTCGGACACCAGGTTATTGTAGCCAAAGGAAGCGCCGCGCTCGCAGACCATGAGATGCGCATTACCGGCGATCCGCGCCTTGGCGACCACGTTGCGCATTTCCCACGGCGACAGGAACTGGCCTTTCTTGATATTGACTGGCTTGCCCTGGCGGGCGACATTCTGAATGAAATCGGTTTGCCGGCACAAAAAAGCCGGGGTTTGCAGCACGTCAACGACCGCCGCAACCTCGGCCAAGGGTGTGTATTCATGCACGTCGGTCAGCACCGGAACGCCGATTTGATCTTTGACCTTTTGCAGGATCTTCAAGCCTTGGTCCAGACCGGGGCCGCGATAGCTGTGGGGCGTGGAGCGATTGGCCTTATCAAACGAGGACTTGTAGATCAGCGGGATGTCAAGTCGTTCAGTCATTTCCTTAAGCTGGCCGGCGGTGTCGATCGCCAGTTGCTCCGATTCGATCACGCAAGGGCCAGCGATTAGAAACAGCGGACGATCCAGTCCGACTTCAAAACCACACAGTTTCATCATGGTGCAAAGTCCTCCTCATAGCGTTGGCGGCGCTGCCGGATCGCGGCTTCAACGAAACCCCGGAACAGGGGATGACCGGCGCGGGGCGTGGAGGTGAATTCCGGGTGGAACTGGCAACCGAGAAACCACGGGTGATCGGGCAGCTCGATCATTTCCACCAGCCGTTCATCCAGCGAATGGCCGGACAGCGCCAGACCGGCGGCTTGCAGCGGTTGCCGATAGCAATTGTTGAATTCATAACGGTGGCGGTGGCGCTCGGTGATCACCTCTTTGCCGTAGGTCAGCCGGGCCAGTGAACCGGGAACCAGCCGGCAAGGCTGGGCGCCAAGACGCATCGATCCACCCAGATCGCCGCCTTCGCGGCGCTGTTGCAGCGAGCCGGTTTCGTCGAGCCATTCGGTAATCAGCGCGATGACCGGGTGCGGGTTGTCCTTGCGAAATTCGGTGCTGTGGGCGTCGGCCAGGCCGGCGACATGGCGGGCAAATTCGATCACCGCCACTTGCATCCCCAGACAGATGCCCAGATACGGAATGCGCTGCTCGCGGGCGAAGCGGACGGCGGCGATTTTACCCTCGATGCCGCGCTCGCCGAAACCGCCCGGCACCAGGATGGCGTCCATGTTCCGCAGACCAGCGGCGCCTTCCCGCTCAACCTGTTCGGAATCAACATAATGAATGTTGACCCGGGTGCGGGTGTGGATGCCGGCGTGGAGCAGCGCTTCATTGAGCGACTTGTAGGCGTCGGCCAGATCGACGTATTTGCCGACCATGGCGATGTCCACGGTTCCGGTGGGGGTCTCGATGGCCCGCACCACCCGCTCCCAGTCGGCCAGGTTGACCGGCGGCAGATGATCCAGTTGCAGCTTGCGAGCCACGATGTCATCGACGCCTTGCGCGTGCAGCAGCAGTGGAATCCGGTAGATGGTGTCGGCGTCAGGGACGTTGATCACCGCCTTGGGTTCGACGTTGGTGAACAGGGCGATCTTGCGCCGATCTTCGGCAGGAACTTCGCGATCCGAGCGGCACAGCAGCAGGTCGGGCTGGATGCCAATCGAGCGCAGCTCCTTGACTGAGTGCTGGGTTGGTTTGGTCTTGAGTTCGCCGGAGGATTTGATGAACGGCACCAGGGTCAGGTGAATGAACAGCGAGCGTTCCCGCCCCAGTTCCAGGCCCATCTGTCGGATCGCTTCCAGAAATGGCAGTGATTCGATGTCGCCGACCGTGCCGCCCACTTCGACCATGGCGATTTCGGCGTCGCCCGCCCCCAAACGGATGCAGCGTTTAATCTCGTCGGTGATGTGGGGAATGACTTGCACCGTGCCGCCGAGGTAGTCGCCACGCCGTTCCTTGCGGATCACGTTTTCGTAGATGCGCCCGGTGGTGAAGTTGTTGCGCCGGGTGGCGGTCATGCAGATAAAGCGCTCGTAATGACCCAGATCGAGATCCGTTTCCGCGCCGTCGCTGGTGACGAACACCTCGCCGTGCTGGAACGGACTCATGGTGCCGGGATCGACGTTGATGTAGGGATCGAG
>JAJHPN010000180.1 GCA_020890855.1 Candidatus Contendibacter sp.
TTGATCGCTCGGGATCTGCAAAATTTTGACGACTTTGGACTGTGCTGTCGGCTGGGCTTTGCCCTGTTCCAAGGGCCGTTTGTGACTAGCCGCGAGGACTGGAGCGGTAACCAAGTGAGACCGCAGACCCTACACGTTTGCGATCTGCTCAACCTGTTGCGGCGCGAAGTCGAAACTGCCGAACTGGCGCAACGCCTCAAACAGGACGCGGTGTTGTCCTACCGCCTGTTGCGCCAGATCAATTCGGCGGCCTCCGGCTTGCGCCAGCCGGTGACCTCAATTGAGCATGCCTTGGTGTTGATGGGTCGGCAGCAGATGTACCGCTGGCTGACGCTGCTGCTGTTTGGTTCGGCCCAGCTTTCTCCTCACGCCGCAGCGGTGCAGGAAAGCGCGCTGGCGCGCGGGCGGCTGATGGAGCTGGTTGGCGCACGGGCGTTCACCGCAGCGGAATGCGATAGCCTGTTCGTGACCGGGCTGTTTTCGATGCTGGATCTGGTGCTACAAGTACCGTTGCCGGTGGCGCTCAAGCCGCTCAATCTGCCAGAGACCATCAGCGCGGCGCTGCTGAATAACACCGGACCCTACGCGCCTTTTCTCGATCTGGCGCTGGCCTGCGAGACCTTTGACCCGGATCGCATTGAGGCTGCCGCCGAACGGTGCGGGGTTGAGGTCAGCGAGGTCAACACCCGGCATTTCGAAGCGATGGCCTGGGTGCAATCCCTTCAGGTTTAGCTGGCGGTTCCCGCCATTAATTCATCCAGCGCCATGACCAATCCCGGCGCTGGCTGATCATGAAATACCCCGCACTCCATGCCCAATGCCGGCTTCATCCCGCGCAGAAACAGGTAATAAACCCCGCCGAAATGCCGGGCGTAATCATAATCGGCCACCCGCAGCCGCAAGTAGCGATGCAAGGCCACGGTATAAATCAGGTATTGCAACAGATAGGACTCACGGGCCATCACCTCCGCTAGCCACTCCCGTCGATAGGCGCCCGACTCTGCGCCCAGCCAGTTGGATTTATAATCGACCAGGTAAAATCGCCCGTCCGCCTCGAAAACCAGGTCAATAAAGCCTTTCATATAACCGCGCAGCGGACTGAATTGCAGCCGGTCAATCATCTCCCGGAACGGACCGGCGGCGTAGCCATGTTGAGTAAGCACCTGCCGCAACGCTTCGACGCGCAGATGAGCTAACGGATAATAAAATTCCAGTTCGTTGATGCGTCGATCCGGCGTCACCGTCGCCAGATGCAAGCCAGCCTGATTCAGTGGCGTCGCCAGCGTCTGCTCCACCCAGTCCGCCACGGTCGGCGTCCACTGTTCGGCATCCAGACCGTGTCCGGTCAGGGTCCTTCGCACCAGTTTTTCCAGCGGCTCCCGCTCGCCCCGGCTGAAATCCAGCCGCTCGAAAATGGCGTGCAGACAGGTTCCTGACCGCGCCCCGCGGGGGAAAGAGAAAATATCGCGGTGAATCGGCGTGCTGATCAACGGTGCGGCGTCCGCCACAGGCGCGGCGGCGCTCAGGTCATAATCCGGCAATTCCGCCAGATCCGCCGCGTGACGGGTGGCGGTCAGCGCCGTAAAACTGCCCACGCGCCAGAATTCAAAGGATGGCCGGGGGAAATTTCGCGCCGTCAGTTCCGGCTCGACCACCGCCGGCGGTTGATACGGTGCGCCGGCTTCCTGCGGCAACGACGCCATCGCCACAGTCTCACCCGCCGGCGCCAACCCGGCTTGCAATTCCTGGCGCAGCGCCGCCCCGCTCAGCTTGCCAAACCGCTCCTCGGTGGCCTGGATCCAGTCCTTGCCGGCTTCCTTGACGGTCGGGCGATGCAGCAGCCAGGCCGGCGGCG
>JAJHPN010000057.1 GCA_020890855.1 Candidatus Contendibacter sp.
AGGTATGGCTCATGGCTTATGGCTCCGTAGGTCTGGAAATGCCGTGGGTGGTAGGTATAGTGCGGAGTCGTGGTCATTCCGCGGGCCGCCGCCGGCCGGATTCAGGCGGGCTGGCGCTGCTTGCCCGGCAGTCGGTTGAGACTTTTCGGGCATCCTGCAAAGCGGATTATATCGTGGTTTATCCGGCGTGGGTTGTGCCGCAACATTCAGTCTGAGGCATTGAAATATCAGAAAAAAGAATAACTAATTTAATTTTTATTCTTTTTAATTTTAATTTAGTTTTTTTATCCTGCCACGGACAACAGATCTTAAATTTGCGCCGCCATGACTTCGGAGAGCTGCCCATGTCGCAAGCATCGCTTGTTGCCCATTTTAACCAGCAATTCCATCAGGCGGATTGGGCGGCGGCGCACATCCCGTTCGCTCTTGAAGAAGGCAAGGTCGTCGCCAGTTTCTACGGGATGCGGCTGGAAAGCGCCTTTGAATCCATCCTCGATCTTTCCGACCAGGTGATCGGCTATCAGGCGCAACTCAGCGCCTTTAGTCCCCGTGGTGCCGGCGTCTCGCCGCGTGCGCCCTATGCGGTGGCTCTCGATGAGGATTCCATTGTTTACCTGGATCGGCTCATCCGGACTCTCCATTTGCTCAATGCTGTCGGCGAGGGGTTGACCGGCCGGCTATTTTTGGAAGTGCATTCCCGACATATCGCCCAGATACCCCAAAATCATGGCGCGGTCTTCGAGAGCCTGTTGCGAGATTGTGGCCGGTCGCCAGGCGACATCGTTCTGGAAACCACCGAGCCGGTTTTCCAGGAGGCCCGCCATACCCAGCAAGCGATCGCCAACTTTCAGGCGCGTGGGTTTAGCGTGGCCTTGAGCCAGCGCGGAGCGCATTCCCAGGAACTGGATCATCTACTGACGCTGGGGCCAGACATTATCAAGCTGAGTCGGCAATCCTGGCTGGCGGCGGAAGTGAGCGCTGAGGCCGGACGTGAACTGGCCGAGCGGGTTCAGCAGATTAAACGGCAGGGCGTGCAAGTCTTCCTGCAGGGCGTCACTAGCCGCTATCAAGCCCGGATGGCCCATTGGGTCGGAGCCGACGGCTATCAGGACAGCATCCGCTATCCGGTGGAGGAAACAACCGTGATTCTGGTCCCCGGACTGGGCGATTCCGGGCCTGATCATTGGCAAAGCCGGTGGGGGCGGGCGCATCCAGCCTACCTGCGGGTCCGGCAAGACAACTGGCATCAACCCGAGGTTACGGCGTGGGTGGAGACGCTGGATCGGGAAATTCGCCGGGCGTCCAGCCCGGTGATCCTGGTGGGGCACAGTTTGGGCTGCATCGCCATCGCCGAGTGGGCGCAACGGGCTTGGGCCGACATTCGGGGCGCGTTGCTGGCGGCGCCCGCCGACGTTGACCAACGCCCTTTCTTCGACACGACTCCGCTGCGACCGCTACCCTTTCCCAGTGTCCTGGTCGCCAGTGACAACGACCCCTACCTCGCGCCGGAGCGGGCGCGGCAGTTCGCGGAGCATTGGGGAAGCCGGCTGGTCAATCTCGGGCCGGTCGGTCACCTCAATGTGGATTCCGGTTTCGGCCCCTGGCCAGAGGGCGAGGCCTTGCTGGATGAATTGCGCGCCGAAGCCTTGCGTGCGCCTTCCGAATCGCTCGCAAGAGCCGTGTGTGCAGCACGTCCGGTTCTTGCGGAGAGCATTTAGCGAATGTTCCGATCCGGACGATGGATAACCCACTGGCGCAGCCGCTATATCCCGGCCCCACCCTCAAACACTTCCATATCACGCCCCGGCGCGAGGTGGCTACCCGACAGTGAACTGATGCTACGCACGAATGGCTCTTTCAGTTTTGGGTTGCACAGCTCAATAAACCGATAGGCGAAGTCGCGCAGGTAATGACCGCGATGAACGGCGATCCAGGTGGTGTTTTGTGCAAACAGATGGGCGCTGTCCAGCAGACGCAAACCGGTATCCTTGGTCGGAAGATAAGCCATCGCCGCGATAATGCCGATCCCCAACTCCAGTTCGACATAGGTCTTGATCACGTCGGCGTCCAGCGCCGAAATGACGATATCGGGCGCGAGTCCGGCTTGGCTAAAAGCGGCGTCGATCCGGCTCCGGCCAGTGAAACCCTCGTGATAGGTGATGATCGGATATTCAGCGATAGCGGCCAGCGTCAAGGAGGTTTCCGCCGCTAACGGGTGCGACTCCGGCACAATCACCGCATGGCGCCACTCGTAAAACGCGAAGGCCGCCAGTTCGGCCACATCGGCCAGCGCTTCAGTGGCGATGCCGATGTCGGCCTCGCCGGACAGCAGCCGCGTGACAATCTCGGTGGGACTGGCCTGATGCAACGCCAGATGAACCTTGGGAAAAGTGGCTTTGAACTGGCCGACAATCGACGGCAGCGCATAGCGGGCCTGGGTGTGGGTGGTGGCGACCGAGAGCTTGCCCTGATCGCAGTTGGCAAACTGCGCAGCCAGTTGGCGGATGTTCCGGGCATCCAGCAACATCCGCCGGACAATCTCGACCAGTTCCTTGCCGGGTTCCGTCATCCCCAACAGTCGCTTGCCCCGCCGCACAAATAATTCGACCCCGAGTTCGTCTTCCAGGTCCTTGATATGCTTGCTCACCCCTGATTGCGAGGTGAACAGGGCGTTGGCGACTTCGGTCAGGTTGAAGTTGCAGCGCACCGCTTCCTGAATGATTTTCAGTTGCTGGAAATTCATACTGACGCTTCCACAGCCTGGCTGGACGCAAACAGCCGCACCCGTACCGGTTTCAAGCGCACCACTTGGCCCGCCGCCAGTTGCAATCCGGCGATCCGTTCCCGCGACAACTCCACTTCATAATAACGGCGCACGTCACGATCTGCGCCAGTCAATTCAACCCGGCTGGTGGAGCCAAAACTCAGCACCCGTTCGACTCGGGCTTCAATGCCCGCTGGCTCTGATGGATCGGTCGCGATCTCCAGTTCATGCGGGCGAACACAACCCAATGCCTCCGCACCGGTGGCAAAGCTGTGTTGGCCAACCGGCAGATGATCAGCGCCAACGTGCAGATGATGACCGTGAACCCGCCCATGAAACAGATTGACCGCGCCGAGGAAGTCGTACACAAACGGGGTGGCCGGATGTTCATAAACCTGTTCCGGGGCGTCCACTTGTTCAACGTGACCGTGATTCATCACCACGACCCGATCCGACACTTCCAGCGCTTCTTCCTGATCGTGGGTAACGAAAATGCTGGTGATGTGCAACGCATCATGCAGGGTGCGTAACCAGCGGCGCAGTTCCTTGCGCACCTTGGCGTCCAATGCGCCAAACGGTTCATCCAGCAGCAACACCCGAGGTTCGACCGCCAGGGCGCGGGCCAGGGCGATCCGCTGGCGCTGCCCACCGGACAACTGGGTCGGGTAGCGATTCGCCAGCGCGCTCAGTTGCACCAGGTCGAGGAGTTCAGCGACGCGCTGACGAATTCTGTCGGCGGCGGGGCGCTGTCCACGGGGCTTGACCCGCAGCCCGAAAGCGACGTTGTCGAACACGGTCATGTGGCGGAACAAGGCGTAATGCTGGAACACGAAGCCGACTTGCCGCTCGCGCACATGGGCATCGGAAGCGTTTTCGCCATCGAGAAGCACCTGACCGCCGTCGGCGGATTCCAGGCCGGCGATGATCCGTAGCAGGGTGGTTTTGCCGCAGCCGGACGGCCCCAGCAGACCCACCAGTTCGCCGGTGGGGAAATCCAGCGTGACGTGATCGAGAGCCACGAAGCGGCCAAACCGCTTGGCGATGTTTTCAACATGAATGCTCATGGGATGCCCTTTAGAGTTCCTGACCTGCATTCATCTGCTGCCGGCCCCGCCATTCCCACCAGGGATTTGACGACCAGCGTCAGCAAGGCGAGCAGCGCAAGCAGAGAGGCCACCGCGAAGGCGGCGGCGAAGTTGTATTCGTTGTAAAGGATCTCCACGTACAAGGGCATGGTGTTGGTCCGCCCCCGAATGTGGCCGGACACCACCGAGACTGCGCCGAATTCGCCCATGGCGCGGGCGTTGCACAGGATCACCCCATACAGCAATCCCCATTTGATGTTGGGCAAGGTGACGCGCCAGAAGGTTTGCCAACCGGACGCCCCCAGCACGATCGCCGCTTCCTCTTCTTCCTGGCCCTGCGCCTCCATCAACGGAATCAATTCCCGGGCGACGAACGGAAATGTCACGAACACCGTCGCCAGCACCAGGCCAGGCACGGCGAAAATGATTTTCACGTCATGTTCGATCAGCCAGGGACCGAACCAGCCCTGCGCCCCGAATAACAGCACGAAAATCAGACCGGCAACGACCGGTGAAACCGAGAACGGCAAATCGATCAAGGTCGTGAGCAACTGCTTGCCGCGAAAATTGAACTTGGCAATCGCCCAGGCCGCCGACACGCCAAACACCAGATTAAGCGGTACGGCAATCGCGGCGACGAGCAGGGTCAGGAAAATCGCGGATCGGGCGTCTGGATCGACCAGCGCCGCGAAATAGACGCCCCAGCCCTTGCGAAGGGCTTCGGCGAAGACCGTCACCAAGGGCAATAACAGGAACAGCGCAAAGAACGCCAGCGCGATGGCGATCAGAATTCCGCGCACCCAGGCAGGTTCGCGGGTGGCGGCGCTGGCCTCGAATCGCCGCGAGTGGACGGTCCAATGGGTGGCGACGGCGGCGCCCATGCTTATCCTCCTCCGTGACTACGGTTGGCCCAAGCCTGCAAGCCATTGATCATAAATAGCAAGATAAACGAAGTCACCAGCATAACCGCGGCAATCGCCGTGGCGCCGGGGTAGTCGAACTGCTCCAGTTTGGTAATGATCAGCAGCGGCGTGATTTCCGACACCATCGGCACATTACCGGCGATAAAGATGACCGAACCGTATTCTCCCACCGCGCGGGCAAAGGCCAGGGCGAAGCCGGTGAGCAGCGCGGGCAGTACCGGTGGCAACACCACGCGATGGAACGTCTGCCAACGATCCGCGCCGAGACTGGCGGCGGCTTCCTCCAACTCGGTACTCAGATCTTCGAGCACCGGTTGCACCGTGCGCACCACGAAGGGGAGACCGATGAAGATCAGCGCTACCAGAATCCCCAGCGGAGTAAAGGCGACCTTGATGCCCAACGGTTGCAGCCATTGCCCCAGCCAGCCGTTGCCCGCGTAAATGGCGGTGAGGGCGATACCGGCGACCGCCGTGGGCAAGGCGAACGGCAAGTCGACCAGCGCATCCACGATCCGCTTGCCCGGAAAGGTGTAGCGCACCAGCACCCAGGCGAAAATCAGCCCGAACACCGCGTTGATCGCGGCGGCCAGCAGGGAAACGCCGTAGGTCAACTGGTACGAGGCCACCACCCGGGGGGTGCTGATGGCCACCCAGAACGACTCCCAACCCTGGGTTGCGGATTTCAGAAAGACGGCGCTGAGCGGAACCAAGACGATGAGGGACAGGTAGACCAGGGTGTAGCCCAGCGCCAATGGAAACCCCGGCAGGACCCGCGCCGCGCCCGCGCTCATGGCCGATTCACCACGATCTGATCAAACACGCCGCCATCGGCGAAGTGGGTCTTCTGCGCCTGATCGAGACTGCCGAAGACCTCGTCCACAGTGAACAGCGGAATCGGTTTGAACTGCTGCGCGTGTTTCTGCAACACCGCATCGAGGCACGGACGAAAGAAGTGCCGGGCGATGATCTCCTGTCCAGCCGGCGAGTAGAGAAACTCCAGATAGCCCTGCGCCTGCTTTTTCGTGCCTTTGCGATCCACCACTGGATCCACCACTGCGACCGGCGCTTCGGCCTGAAGGCTGATCGAGGGATACACCACTTCAAAGCCGGCGCTCCCCAATTCCTGTTGGATCAGCACCGCCTCATTTTCGAAGGTCACCAGCACATCGCCCAAATCGCGCTGGGTAAAGGTCGTCGTGGCGCCGCGTCCGCCGCCATCCAGCACCGGCACGTTGCGGAACAGCCGGGTCACAAAATCGCGCGCCGCCGTTTCGTCGCCGCCCTTCTTTACCGCATAGCCCCAGGCCGCCAGATAAGTGTAACGACCGTTGCCGGAGGTCTTGGGATTGGGGACGATCACCGCGATGCCCGGTTTGGCCAGATCGTCCCAATCGCGAATCTGTTTGGGATTACCCTTGCGCACCAGGAAAACCGTCGTAGAGGTATACGGTGCGCTGTTGTAGGGCAAGCGCTGCCGCCAGTCCTTCGGAACCAGCCCGCTGCGCGCCAGCAGATCGATATCGGTGGATTGATTCATGGTCACCACATCGGCTTCCAGACCATTCGCTACCGACTGCGCCTGTTTGCTCGATCCGCCATGGGATTGCTCGACGGCGACTTGCTCGCTCGCGGTTTTCGCCCAGTAGTCGATAAAGGCGGGATTGATGTCCTTATATAACTCGCGGGTTACATCGTAGGAAACATTCAGCAGCGTGACATCGGCGTGCGCGGCGCCGAACATGAAAGCGGCGGCGCCCGCCAAAAGAGCGTGAACTATGCGGGGCGAGAAGGGCATCGACAGACTCCGAAAAAGTTATAACTGAGTCGAAGTCTAAAAACGAATGGGAATAATGGAAAATAAGATATTGCGCAATCGTTATGCGATTTTCTGCAATGGCGGGAGGGAGCCGCGAAGCAAAACCGGGTTTGGTCCGGTTCTGCTTCCGCTCACAGCTCAACTAGGCCAGCCGCGCGTTGCGCCCGCGCCGATCCGTTCGAGATAGTCGAGCGCCGCGCTAAGGCCGACCGCATCGGCGATGTTGCCGGTGCCCGCTTTGAAACATGGCGTTACGTTATTTCTCGCACAGTGAAATTGCCGTAAAGTCTGGAGAAATTTCGATAGGGAACATTTCACAATGATCCACAACAGCAGCATCACCGAAAATAGCCTCGATGACTGGGTGCGCGGCAACGCGAGAGAGGCTCAGGGTGTGATTGTTGAACTGGTCTGGCGGCTGGTTGCGGCGTCGGCTCCCAATTCTAAGCGGCGTTTTCCGCTCGGCGACAGTATTGGACAACCAGGACCTGATGGAATCTTGGAAACCGATTTCGGCTTTCGTTCTTTTTTACCCGAGGGAAAATCGTTTTGGGAAATTGGCACAGGCTCGAAACCTTGGGAGAAAGCAACAGATGATTACACCGGGCTCACTACCGAACCTGCGACCACAATTGCTGAAGAAATAAGGCAACAGTCCATATTTATTTTCGTGACGCCTCTTTCTGGTGTGCGGGGCTGGAAACAGCCAGCCCAAGCAAAATGGCTTAAAGAAAGACATGAACGCAAGGAATGGCGAGATATTCGCGTAATTGACGGGACCGTCCTAATCGACTGGCTGCATCATTTTCCCGCTATCGAACGATGGCTGGCGGATGCA